>PHCD01000032.1 GCA_002842135.1 Betaproteobacteria bacterium HGW-Betaproteobacteria-8
CCAGCAGGAATGCCAGCAGTTGCGTCTTGTCGCCGATCTCTGCCAATGCAACGACGCCAGTTGATACGAGGAATGCTTCCATGAATGAGCTCCGGCCGGGGTTAACCAAAGACCGCGCTGAACCCAGCCACGAAGCAGCGCAGTCAATGGTCTCGCCAAATCATGCACTGCTGGCATGAAACGCTTACGCCATGGCCAAAGCCAAGTATGTTGACGTAAGCCCTTTGCGCTTGGCAAAAGAGGCTACTCCCCAATGAGTGTCCGCATTCTACTCGTGGCCTGTGCCAGCGTCAAAAGTTGACGGCACGGCTCAGCTTCACTCTCGAATCCCACACTTTTGCGACTCCCGCCCTTTTGGCAGTTTTGCAAAGCTCTGCTAAAATGCAATCATGTTGCATAGAATTGTTCTTGCTTTCGCGCTGACCTTCCTGCTTGGCTTCGGCCAGCAGAGCGCCCTGCTACATGAAATTTCCCACCTGGCCGACCTCGATCCACCATCGCAACAACAGGATCAGACAGCGCAACATGCAGCAAACTGCGAACACTGCCTGAGCATCAGCCATTTTTCCGGTACCATCCCCAGCAGCTTCCACTTCGATTTTGATCAGCAGCCAAATGAAGAGCATGCCATTTCGGGAAGCCGGCATTACATACCTGAATTTTCACAAACCTACGCAGCACGCGCACCGCCCTCCCTCATTTAGCAAGTCCATGAAGCAGCCTTTCGACGGCTGATATCCGTTTCTGCTTGTTCTCACAATGAGGTTCGTATGTATTTCACCAGCACCAGAGCGTGCCTGCCCGCACGCAAAACACTTTTCCTGGCGGTCGCCTTTGCCGTCAGCCATCCTTTGCTTTTCGCCAACCAGGCCTGGGCCGAAAGCGAAACCCAGACAAACAACGAAACAATAGAACTCGCACCGGTGCCAGTCACGGCTAACCCGCTGGGGGCCAGGTCAGACGAACTGGTAGTGCCGGTTTCCGTACTCAGTGGCCGCGAGTTATCCCTTGGCCGCGAAAGCACACTGGGTGAAACCCTGAAGAATATCCCCGGAGTCAGCGCAACTTCCTTCGGCCCCAATGCCTCACGCCCGGTGATTCGCGGCCTGGATAGCGAACGCGTGCGTATCATGCAAAACGGTGTAGGCATCCTTGATGCGTCCAGCCTTAGTTTCGACCATGCCGTGGCCATCGACCCGCTGATCATCGAGCAAATCGATGTGGTGCGCGGCCCGGCTGCCCTGTTATACGGCGGCAGCGCTGTTGGTGGTGTAGTCAATGCAATTGATCACCGCATCCCGAAAGAGCAGCTGGATGGCATCACCGGCCGCGGCGAAGTGCGCTTTGGCGGTGCAGAAGACCAGAAAAGCGGCGCCATCGTGCTGGATGCAGGCAATGGCCTGCTAGCCATTCATGCCGATGTCTATGAGCGCGAAACCAATGATATGGACATTCCGGGCTATGCCGTCTCCAGCCGCAAGAACCGCGCGGACGGCACCCCCAGGGAGCATCGCGGCCGCTTGGTCAACAGTGCCTCCAGGGCCGATGGTGGCGCACTTGGCGCTTCGCTGACTCTCGATAACGGCTATGTCGGGCTGTCATATTCCGCTCACGACAACAAGTATGGCGTGGTCGCCGAAGAAGGCGTCATCATCGACCAAAGCAGTGACCGTTGGGATCTGGCAACGGAATTCACGGATCTCGGCAGTATCGTGAATCGCGTCAAATTCCGCATTGCCGACACGGACTATGAACATGTGGAGATTGCGGACGGCAACCCCGAGACTCGCTTCAGCAACCGCGGCACTGAAGGCTCCGTCGAAATCGGCCATGGCAACATCGGCAAGCTCTCGGGTGCCATCGGCTTCCAGTTCCAGGACAGCAAATTTGCCGCCATTGGCGATGAAGCCTTCGTGCCGAAAAACGAAACACAAAGCCGCGGCGTCTATGTTTATGAAGAACTGCCGGTCAGCCTGGCCAACACCGATGACCTCAAGCTTAGCCTGGGCGGTCGCGTTGACCGCGTAGAGATCGACTCCAAGGGCGGCGACCGTTTCGGTCCCGCTGTTTCGCGCGACTTCACTCCCAAGAGCATCGCCGCCGGCGCCCTGTTCAAGATCAACGAACAATGGTCCGTATCAGGCAATCTCTCCAGCAACCAGCGTGCACCGAGTTATTTCGAACTCTATGCCAACGGCCCGCACGTTGCCACCGGCCAGTATGAAGTAGGCAATGTCGATTTTGACGTCGAGCGTTCCAGGGGCATAGACGCGCAAATCCGCTGGAAATCCGGCAAACATTCCTTCAATGTCGGCACTTACTACACGCGTTTCAGCAACTTTATCGGCCTGTTTAACAATGGCCTGTCCTTTGATGCAGAAGGCGTAGTGGATCCCAATGGTGAACTTGCCGGCGCCGATTTCCAGCAGGTAAAGGCAACCTTCACCGGCCTGGAAGCTGACGGCAAATTCCATGTCTATGAGGGCAGGGGCGCGCTCGACCTGACCCTGCGCGGCGACTATGTACGTGCCAAGGACCGTGACAATGGCGAGGACCTGCCAAGAATCTCGCCTCTGCGCCTGGGCTTTGGATTCAATTATGTCCATAACCGCTTTGGCTCGAGCATCGACGTACTGCATGGCTTCAAGCAAACCCGCACTGCCAGCAACGAACTGCCGACCGACAGCTACACCTCGGTCAATGCCACCGCCACCTACCTCTTGCCAACCACACTGCGGCTGGAAGCCTTTGCCAAAGCCTACAACCTGCTGGATGAAGAAATCCGCGATCACACATCCTTCCTCAAGGATATCGCACCGCAACGTGGACGTTCCCTGTTGGTCGGTTTGCGCGGCGAGTTTTAGCCTGGCGGGGATGGATCAGCAGCTTCAGGTAGAGATAAGGTCCGATTTGATTTAAGCTGTCAGGACCGTATCGAGGACTTGAAATCATGCTGGTTCAGCCCGTTGAAATATCCAGAAAGAATACGGACGGTTTTGCCCTGTTCAATCTCGGCTTCCGTCCGTTCTTCCTCGGCGCAGGCGTATTTGCCCTGTTGTCCATGAGTGTTTGGATAGCCAGTTATGTACTAGCCCTGCCTTTGCGCATCGAATCCATCACCGCCATGCAGTGGCATGCGCATGAAATGCTCTATGGTTATGGCCTTGCCGTGATTGCCGGCTTCCTGCTGACTGCAGTAAAGAACTGGACCGGTATACAGACCCTGCATGGCAAGGCATTGCTCGGACTATTTTCTGTCTGGATGATTGCCAGGCTGCTGTTGCTGACTGGCACTTCCTATATTGTACCGGCCGCCTTGGCCGATCTGCTGTTCGGGCTGCTGCTGATGGCTGCCATCGCCCATCCCATCATCAAAGTCCGGCAATGGAAGCAACTGGCCATACTCTCCAAGTTGCTGATTATCGTGGCCGGCAACAGCCTTTTCTATCTTGGCGCATTGGGCCATGTAGAAAACGGCGTCCATCTGTCTCTCTATGGCGGCCTTTATATCATCATCAGCCTGATTCTGGTGGTGGGCAGGCGCGTCATCCCTTTCTTTATTGAGCGTGGCGTCGAGGAACAAATCCAGCTGCGCCAATACCGCTGGCTGGATATCGGCATCATGCTGTTTTTCATCCTCTTCTTCATCAATGAGCTGTTCGTCGGCCGGGCAGAATTCACCATGTTGACGGCTGGCCTGCTATTCCTTTGCAACAGTTTCAGGCTCAACAACTGGCATACACCAGGCATCTGGAAGGCACCCCTGCTCTGGGGTTTGTATCTCTCATCCTGGCTGATCAATACAGGCTTCCTGCTGATGGTGCTGCAATACTGGCTTGAGATTCCAGGCATCCTGACGGTACACCTGTTCACCATAGGCGGTATTGGCCTGATGACCATGGCCATGATGGCGCGTGTGGCTTTGGGGCATACTGGCAGAAACATCCGGCAGCCTTCGACACTGGTTGGCTACGCGCTGGCCATGCTGGTGCTGAGTGTGATTTTCCGGGTGGGCCTACCCTTGCTGGATATGGAGCACTACCTCTGGTGGCTGACCTTCTCCTATCTATGCTGGGTGCTGGCTTTTGTCATGTTCGTTTTTGTCTATGCGCCCATGCTGGTCAAACCCAGACCCGATGGCCAGGCCGGATAGCCATATCCGCCAGCAACTGTCTCCGGCGGATGCAGTCCTATCGTTCATAAGCTATGATGACAGCTTCTCAGTTAACTTTTCTAGAGTCTAAAAATGGCACGTACTGTTCAATGCATTAAATTGGGTCATGAAGCAGAAGGACTGGATTTCCCTCCTTATCCTGGTGAACTTGGCAAACGCATCTTTGAAAACGTCTCGAAAGAGGCATGGGCAGCCTGGCTCAAGCACCAGACCATGCTGGTCAATGAAAACCGCTTGAGCCTGGCCGACCCGCAAGCTCGCAAATACCTGTCACAGCAGACTGAAGCCTATTTCTTCGGCACCGGTGCAGATGCTGCCTCCGGCTACGTCCCTCCGAAAAACTGAAAGCTCATATAACTGTCACAATTGTCATGCAATTGTCACGATCACGGTCTACATTGAGGTTTTAACTTGCGATCCGTCAAATTGAATCCTGAATATTTCGTAAACCGTGAGCTGGGCATACTGGCTTTCAACCGCCGCGTTCTTGCGCAAGCCGAAGATGAGCGTGTGCCGCTGCTGGAACGCCTTAAGTTTCTCAGTATTTTCAGCAGCAATATGGACGAATTCTTTGAGGTGCGCGTCGCCGGCCTCAAAGAACAGATCCGCTTCAATGGGGCCGCATCGACGGCGGGGCCTGACGGCATGCGACCCCGGCAGGTCTTTACCAGCGTCAGCACTGAGGCGCATGCATTGGTCGAGCACCAGTACAGGATTCTGAATGAAGTCGTGCTGCCTCGCCTCGAAGAGCAGGACATCAAGTTCCTCCGGCGTACACAGTGGAACGAAACCCAGGCCGAATGGATACGTCAATATTTCTTCCGTGAATTGATGCCCATCCTCACCCCCATCGGCCTCGATCCGGCACACCCATTCCCGCGCGTGCTCAACAAAAGCCTGAACTTTGCAGTTGAACTGGAAGGCAAGGATGCCTTTGGCCGCAACTCCGGCGTAGCGGTCGTACAGGCGCCGCGCGCGCTACCGCGCGTCATCCGCATACCCGCTGACATCGCTGGCTGCGAATACGGTTTCATCTTCCTGTCCTCCATCCTGCACGCTCATGTCAACGAACTGTTTAGCGGCATGCAGGTAAAAGGCTGCTATCAGTTCCGCGTCACACGTGACAGTGACCTGACCGTCGACGATGAGGACGTCAAGGATTTGCGTGTCGCCCTGCAGGGCGAATTGACCCACCGCCAGTACGGCGAAGGGGTACGTCTGGAAGTGGCAGACAACTGCCCGGATGAGATGTCATCCTTCCTGCTGGGGCAGTTCGGGCTCGGCAAGGACGATCTATACAAAGTCAACGGCCTGGTCAACCTGGTGCGTCTGATGCAGATTCCAGACTCGGTTGACAGGCCAGACCTCAAGTTCACACGCTACACGCCAGGCATCCCCAAGGAACTGGGTAAAGAGCCCGATATATTCAAGGCGATACACAAAGCGGACATATTGCTGCATCACCCCTACCAGTCATTCAACCCGGTGATTGAGTTCATCAAGCAAGCGGCTGAAGACCCGCATGTACTGGCAATCAAGCAAACTTTCTACCGCACCAGTGCCGATTCAACATTGATGCAGTCACTGATCGAAGCCGCCAGGCGTGGCAAGGAAGTCACCGTGGTGGTGGAGCTGATGGCGCGTTTTGATGAAGAGGCCAATATCAACTGGGCAGCCAAGCTGGAGAACGCCGGCGCCCATGTCGTCTACGGTGTGGTCGGTCACAAGACACATGCCAAAATGGCCATGGTAGTGCGCCGGGAGGACGGCAAACTGAAGCGCTATGTGCATCTGGCGACTGGCAACTACCACCAGCGCACAGCCCGGCTCTATACCGACTTCGGCCTGCTCACCTGCCAAGAAGAAATCTGTGAAGATGTGAACGATGTATTTGCCCAACTTACCGGCCTCGGCAAAGCCACCAAGCTGAAACATCTATGGCAATCGCCCTTCACCCTGCACAGCAAGCTGGTCAAGGCAATCTACCACGAGGCCGAGATGGCAAAAACCGGAAAAAAGGCACGCATCATGGCAAAAATGAATGCCCTGCTGGATGCCGATATTATCCGTGCACTTTATGATGCATCCGTTGCCGGCGTTAAAATCGACCTGATCGTGCGTGGCGTCTGCGCACTCAGGCCCGGCATACCCGGCGTATCGGAGAACATCACGGTACGTTCCATCGTCGGCCGTTTTCTCGAGCATTCGCGCATCTTCTACTTCTACAACAACGGCGAAGAAAACGTCTATCTGGCCAGTGCCGACTGGATGTATCGCAACTTTTTCCGCCGCATTGAAGTGTGTTTCCCCTTGCTGGACAACCGGGTCAAGAAACGCGTAATCAAGGAAGGCCTGGATCCTTATCTGAAAGACAACCTGAACGCCTGGGAAATGTTGCCGGATGCAAACTACCGCCGTCGAACTGTTCGCCGTGGATTTGAGTTCTCGGCACAGCAGCAACTAATGGCCGAATTGGGACAGGGTTTTACTACTGAGTTATAACCTGTGAGTTATAGCCTGCTCAGGCTCCAGGCTGGCTGAGGGTCAGCTTGAAGCCCACCTCCTGCCAGTAGGCAAGCTCGTTCTGCAAGGCGGATTCGGTCAATGGGTTATGCGCCAGCCAGTCAGCTGGCACTTCCAGCATGAATTCACTTTTGCTCCAGGCCAGGCCGAGTTGCGGCACTCCATCATCCAAACGGTTACGATTGAAGAGTATGCTCAACCTGAGTATCAGCAACAACAAACAACGGTCATCGCTTAAATCCGGCAAGTCAATCTTGCCCAGACCGCGACGCTGGCCCCTGACCAGCAAGCCAAGCGTCTGTTGCTCCATCTTGGAGAATCCGGGCATATCAGCATTCTCAACGATATAAGCCGAATGCTTGTGGTAACCGCTATGGGCAATGGAAATACCGATTTCGTGCAACCTGGCCGCCCAGCCCAGGTATTGTTCAGCCGCCTCCAGGCTCATCTGCAGCCTATCGCCGACCTGCGCCAACATCTGCAGTCCCAACGCTTCGACACGGCGCGCCTGGGCATGGTCGACGTGATAACGCTGCATGAAGCTCTGTACCGTAGCCGCACGGATATCATGATGCTGCATGCGCCCCAGCATCTCATACAGCACACCCTCGCGCAGCGCCGTGCCGACCGCCGTCATACATTCGATATTGAGCTCTTCGAAAGCGGCCAGCATGATACACAGCCCCCCGGGAATTACAGTAGCCCGGTCGCTGCTGAGGCCTTCTATTTGCAGCTTCCTGGTGTCCTTCGCCTTCAGTAGCGCGGCACGCATCGAATACAGTCCTTCCCGCGTGATATGGCCGTCACTCCAGCGATTGAGCTGCATGATCTCGCCCAGCGAACGCGCCGTACCGGAAGACCCCACAGCCTCAGTCCAGCCCAGTTTCTGGTAACGCGAGCGGATGGCCTGGATCTCGCCGGCGGCGGAAAGTTGTGCGCGACGCAAGGCATCTTCACTGATCTTGCCGTCTGCAAAGAAACGCCGGCTGTAACTGACACAGCCCATGTACAGGCTTTCCATCTCAATCGGTTCCAGCCCCTGACCGATGATGAACTCGGTAGAACCGCCACCGATATCGATGACCAGACGCTGGTAGTCCACTGCCGGCAGGCTGTGGCTGACGCCGACAAAGATCATGCGCGCCTCTTCACGCCCGGCGATGATCTCGATCGGGCAACCGAGCGCGGCCTGGGCCTGTGCCATCAGTTCTGTGGAGTTTTTTGCGACGCGGAAAGTGTTGGTTGCCACCGCGCGTATCGCTTCCAGCGGCAATCCGCGCAGACGTTCACCAAAACGCTTGAGACAATCTATCGCGCGCTGTTGCGCGGCGGGGTCAAGGTAGTTGTTCTTGTCGAGGCCTGCACCCAGGCGCACAACTTCGCGCAGGGAGTCATGAAAAATCAGGCGCCCGTCTACGACGCGCGCCAGTTGCAACCTGAAGCTGTTGGAACCCAGATCAACAGCTGCTATTTCGGAATAAGGTGGTTTTTTCGTTAACAATTGCCGCCTTACCCGAAATGAAGTTCCTGAAGCAGCATACTACAGCGTTTCGCGCTCCATCTCCTCGACAGAGGTATGACGTACATCCTTGCCCTTGACCATGTAGACCACATATTCGGCAATGTTCTTGGCATGGTCACCGATACGTTCAATTGCCTTGGCAACAAACAGGACTTCCAGCGACATGGAGATAGTACGCGGGTCCTCCAGCATGAACGTAATGAGCTGGCGCATGGCTACACGGAACTGCTCATCCACCTGCTCATCCTGACGCGCTACTTCGACGGTCTTGCTCACATCAAGACGGGCAAATGCATCGAGAGAAGTGCGCAACATGTCACGCACCAGACTGACCATGGTCTTGATCTCGGCAAAACGCGGCGTGAACATGCGGTCCGATTCAAAAATCTTCTCGGCCACGCGAGCGATCTTGGTGGCTTCGTCGCCGATGCGCTCAAGGTCGGTAATGGTTTTGACAATCATCATGATCATGCGCAGATCGCCGGCAGCAGGCTGACGACGGGCGATAATATGGCTGCAGTCCTCATCAACCTGGACTTCCAGCGCATTAACGCGATGATCGTTCTTGATCACGCTTTCAGCCAGAGTCGGGTTGGCTGTCACCAAAGACTCAAGTGCATTTACGATCTGCTGCTCAACCAGGCCTCCCATTTCGAGAACCTTGGCACGAACCGCTTCCAGTTCGGCATCGTATTGCTTATAGGTATGTTCAGATTGCATGGAGGGAATCCTTTAAGGTTAGGCTAGATATTCGGAACATCGTAGCCTAACGTCTGTTTGTGACAATTTTATGTCAATTTACTGCAGCTGTGCGGATCGATAGCCCGCCTGCCATGATTATTTCTTGTAAGTCTTGACGCCATCCGCAGTAGCCAGCAACAGCACATTGGCCGGACGTGCAGCAAACAAGCCATTGGTCACGACACCGACGATCTGGTTGATCTTCGCTTCCATCTCGACCGGATTCATGATGGTCAGGCCGTGCACATCCAGGATCACATTGCCATTGTCGGTGGTGAAGTCGCGCAACACCGGTTGCCCGCCCAACTTGACCAATTCACGTGCCACATGGCTGCGCGCCATTGGCAATACTTCTACCGGCAGCGGGAATTTACCGAGCACCGGCACCAGCTTGCTTTCGTCGCAAATGCAGATGAAGCTCTTGGCACAGGCGGCCACGATCTTTTCGCGTGTCAGCGCACCGCCGCCACCTTTCAGCATGTGCATGTTTTCAGTGATTTCATCAGCACCATCGACATAAATCTCCATGCCATCAACGCTGTTGAGATCGAACACTTCGATGCCGTGAGCGCGCAAACGCTGGGCTGTCGCTTCCGAGCTTGCCACTGCGCCATCGATCTTGTGCTTTACCTTGGCCAGCTCGTCAATAAAGAAATTCGCTGTTGACCCAGTACCCACGCCGATAATGCCATCTTTTACGTATTCAACTGCAGCTTTGGCTACCTGCTGCTTTAATTCATCCTGTGTTGCCATTTACTTTTATCCTTCTGTTTTCTTTATAATTCAGGTCTTAATCTAACCTTGAATAATACACTGCAGCTTGCATATTGAAAAACAACTGCACTCGCCAATGAAAAACGAATATCTCGAAAAGATCAAACACGCACGTGTTTACGACGTTGCCGAAAAAACCCCGCTTGAATACCAGCCCAATCTTTCAGCACGGCTGAATAACCGCATCCTGCTCAAGCGCGAAGACACCCAGCCAGTGTTCTCCTTCAAGCTGCGCGGCGCCTACAACATGATGGCGCACTTGTCCAAAGAAGCCCTGGCCAAGGGCGTCATTGCTGCCTCTGCAGGCAATCATGCGCAAGGCGTCGCGCTTGCCGCCAAGAAACTGGGCTGTCGCGCCGTCATCGTCATGCCGACCACCACCCCGCAGATCAAGGTCGATGCCGTACAAAGCCGAGGCGCAGAAGTCGTGCTGTTCGGCGACTCTTACTCGGATGCCTATGTACATGCACTGGAACTGGAAAAATTCGAGCACCTGACTTTCGTCCATCCTTATGATGACCCTGAAGTCATCGCCGGTCAGGGCACCATTGCCATGGAGATTCTCGATCAGCATCCCGAGCCGATAGATGCCATCTTCTGTTGCGTCGGCGGCGGCGGCCTGATTGCCGGCATTGCCGCCTACGTGAAAGCCATGCGCCCAGAGATCAAGGTGATAGGAGTGGAGGCGGTCGATGCTGACGCCATGACCCAGTCCCTGAAAGCCGGTAAGCGCATCACGCTGGATCAGGTCGGCCTCTTCGCCGATGGCGCGGCGGTCAAACAGGTCGGAGTCCATACGTTCAAGCTGTGCCAGGAATACGTCGATGAGATGATCGTGGTCGATAACGATGCCATTTGCGCCGCTATCAAGGATGTATTCGAAGACACACGCTCCATCCTGGAACCGGCTGGCGCACTGGCAACCGCCGGGATCAAGGAATACATCAAACGCAACCAGCTGACCGGTAAGACATTGATAGGCATCGCCTCTGGCGCCAACATGAACTTCGACCGCCTGCGCTTCGTCGCCGAACGTGCAGAGATTGGTGAAAAGCGCGAAGCCCTCCTTGCCGTGACCATTCCGGAAAAACCAGGTGCCTTCAAGGCTTTCTGCCGCCTGCTCGGCAATCGCAACATCACGGAATTCAATTACCGCTATTCCGATGCCAAAGTGGCACACATATTCGTCGGCATCGCCATCCATAACCGCGAAGAAGCAACAAGCCTGGTTGAAAGCCTCCAGGCGCACGACTTGCCAGCTTTGGACCTGACCGACAACGAAGTAGCCAAATTGCATCTGCGGCACTTGGTCGGCGGCCATGCACCGCAGGTTAAAAACGAACAGGTCTACCGTTTCGAGTTTCCGGAAAAACCGGGTGCGTTGATGCAGTTTCTCGACACCATGGGCCACGACTGGAATATCAGCCTGTTCCATTACCGCAATCACGGTGCCGATTTCGGCCGCATCCTGGTCGGCATTCAGGTGCCGCCGGAAGAAAAACCGGAATTCGATGCTTTCCTCAAGGCCCTGGGCTATCCGTATTGGGAAGAAACCGACAATCCGGCCTATCGCCTGTTTTTGGGTTAAGCTCAAGTGTTCTGGTTGTATACAGCCACCAGGCTGGCTGTATACAACCAATTTCCGCGTGCCTTTCATCTGAAAATTTCAGTTAAACGCATGTTTATACTAAGAAAGTGCGTGGCAAGAACGGATATTGCTTGATTCATACCCACTTCATTGCAGCCGCAATGACTTGAGCTATAGGATTTAAACCATGAAATTTGAGCTATGAAATTGAAGCTCAGCTGAATTTTTTGAACCTATGCAATGCAGTATTGACCAAAAGGTGCGCACAATTAAAAAGTTAATCTGGATTTAACTTAAAATCCAATAAGTTATACCCAATAAGCTATAAGGAGAAAGTCAGGATGAAACCCACTCGCCTCACCACGAGGGTACGCAACAGTTTTCTTTTGATCGCATTTGCAGGGGCACTCGCCGCATGTGGGGAAAAGACAGAAGAGCCGGCTGTTGAAAGCGCCACGGATGCCGCCGTCAGCACGGACCGCGGCATCGCCTATGTTTCCAATCAGGAAGGTGGCGTTACCGTCATCGACCTCAACACCATGGAAACTGTCCGCAGCATAGACCCGAAGGGCAATGGTGTCCGCGGCATCGGCATCACTCCGGATGGCAAGACACTGGTCACTGCCAATAAGGAAGAAGGCAACATCTCCATCATCAATACCGAAACCGGCGAACTGATACAGCACGTTGAAATCGGCAAGAATCCGGAGTTTGTCCGCGTCGTCGGCCAAACTGCTTACATTTCCTTCGAGCCCAGCTCCAAAGGCGGGCCGCCACCAAAACCAGGCGAAGTCGCCGCCGTTGAAGACGACGACGATGACGAGCCGGAAGAACCGGCACGTATCGCCATTGTAGATATCCAGCAAGGCAAGAAACTGCAGGAGATCGTCGGCGGCCCCGAAACAGAAGGTATCGAGTTTTCGCATGACGGCAGCAAGCTGATCATCACCAACGAAGCCGACAACACAATCACTGTACATAGCCTTGAAACCGGTGAACTGTTAAAGACTATACCAACCCATGAACTTGGTGACCGCCCACGCGGCATCAAATCTGCACCGGATGGTTCTACTTATGTCTCAACGCTGGAATTCGGCAACAACTTTGTAGTCCTTGATAACGAATTCAACGTAGTTCGTACAGTCAACACCGGCACCGCCCCTTATGGTATCGCCTACAACCGTGACGGCAGCCTGATCTATGTCGCGGCCGGCAAGTCCAAAACACTGGAAGTATATGACGCCAAAACCTATGAAAAGGTCAAGGAAGTCGCCACTGGCGATCGTTGCTGGCACTTCACCTTCACGCCGGACGACAAGGAAGTCCTGCTCACCTGCGGCCGCTCACATGAAGTACTGGTGATCGACACCGCAAGCCTGCAAGTCACCAAGCGTATCGAGGACAAGCAACTGCCCTGGGGTATCGTTGCCCATCCGAAATCAATGGGTAGCCTGGATGCACCAGAGTAAGTCTCATACCACTCATTAAAAAAGCCCGCAGATGCGGGCTTTTTTAATTTTGCCTCCTGCAGATTTAAATGGCATCTAAGCTATTAATTCACATTAAACTTGAATCATATTATTAAGGTGTTTGATTTAAATACAGCCAAAACAATTTGATTAAACTAGAATTTTAGGTAAACTAAAATCACTCATTGACTTATTGAACTCAACTTCATGGACAAAAACCAACAAGTTGTTCAAGTCCTTCAGGAGCTTAATCATGCATACAAGTCCAATCAAAAAATTCCTGCAATTCATATTGCTACCATTGCTGACATCACTACCGGCAAGTGCAATGGCAGCCACCGTCACCGATACATTCCAGGTAACAGCAACCGTACTTGGCTCGTGCTCGGTTTCGGCCACCGACCTTGCTTTCGGCAACTACACGCCGACATCGGGCACAGCTCTGGACCAGACCAGCACAGTTACCGTCACCTGCACGACTGGCACCACCTACTCAGTGGGCCTGAACGCAGGCTTGAATGACGACGGCAACGGCGTTGCCGGTCGCAGAATGGTCTACAACACCACCAACTTTCTGGCTTACGCGCTTTATTCCGACAGCGGCCGAACCACGAACTGGGGCAATACCCCGCCCACAGATACGGTTGGCGGCACCGGGAACGGAGCGGCGCAGGACATTACGGTTTATGGCCGCGTTCCCATCAACCAGTATGTCACTGCTGGCGCCTACGCAGACACCATCACTGTCACTGTGACCTACTAGCCCAACACAAAACTCAAGAGGATACCCGCATGCATATCGGCAAACATTCCTTCTTCCGCCTGACACTGGCGCTAATTACCGTGCTCGGCATGGCAGGCTGGGCTGTCGCTTCGAACTTGACCATATACCCGGTGCGGGTGATGCTGAACGCGCAGAAACCGGCAGGTGAGATCAATCTGCAAAACGACGATGAAGCGCCCAAGGTGATTCAGGTGGAACTGATGAAGTGGAGCCAGAAAGACGGCCAGGACATCTATACGCCAAGCCGTGATCTATTGGTCAATCCGCCGGTATTCACCTTGCAGCCGGGCAAGACCCAACTGATCCGCCTTGGCCTCAACAAACCGACAAAAAATCCGGAAGAGCTGGCTTACCGCCTTTATATCAATGAAGTGCCACCGCCACCCAAGCCAGGATTCACCGGCCTGCAGATGGCGTTACGCGTTGGCATTCCGGTTTTCATAGACCCCAGCCAACCCGCCAAACCCAAACTGGAATGGCAGGCAAGCCATAGCGCCGATGGCAGCATAAGGCTAGTCGTCACCAACAAGGGGAATGTGCATATGGAACTGCTGGACTTCCAGTTAACCGAGCCCAGCAAAAACAAAATCATCAGCAAGGAAAACAAACACTTTTACCTGCTACCGGGACAGTCTCGCGAACTCAGCTTCAAGCCGGATTTCAACTGGCAGGGTGATCGCCTGAAACTTTCGGCAAACACTGGCAGAGGACTGGTGGAAACTGCACTTGCCTTGGAAAAAGCACACCCATAAACGCCGCTTCGCGGCGCTATTGGCGGCTTTGACTCTCAGCATCGGCGCCGCCTCATCTGCCTATGCCGCAACCGTAAAACCTGCCGACGCCGAGGAAAGCGAATGTAGCGGAGAACTGCTGCTCACCGTTACTATCAACGGCTTATATTCACCTTTTTGTGAACATATCGCCACCCTGAAAGAAGGCGGATTGGCAGCCCAATCCGAAGCCTTCCAGCGCTGGCGTATTCCCGTCCCCAACATGGAACCGATCCATCATGAAGGCCGGGATTATTTCCCGCTCACTGCAGTACCCGGTCTCTCGTTCTATATCGATCATGAAAAGCAGCAACTGATACTGGAAGCGCCGCCCAAAGTCTTCTTCGCGACCAAACTGACGGAACAGCGCGGCTTTATCGCGAGCACACCACCACCCACACCCGGCGCTTTTTTCAACTACGATTTCTCCGCCGAACACGCAGAAGGCAGCCGCACCAACCACAGCGGCCTACTGGAGCTGGGGACTTTCAACCGCTTCGGCGTCGGCACCGCCACCATGCTCTGGCGCGACACCGAGGAGGTGAACAACGTGGTGCGGCTTGACACGACTTGGACCCGCGATAATCCGGAAGAAATGACGCGTCTGCGCCTAGGCGACACCATCGGCCGCGCGGGCACTTGGGGACGGGCAGTCAGATTGGGCGGTATCCAGTGGGGAAGCAGTTTCGATACCCAGCCCGGATTTATCACCATTCCGCTGCCATCTGCCAGCGGCGAAGCGGCTCTGCCCTCCACTGTCGATGTCTTCGTCAACAATGCCCGTCGCCTGAGCCGGGAGATACCAGCCGGACCTTTCGAGATTGAAAACGTGCCAGTGGTCACCGGTCAGGGTGACGTGCAACTGGTGGTCACTGACCTGCTGGGCCGCCAGCAAATCATCACACAACCCTATTACGCCAGTTCAAATCTGCTACGCGCTGGTTTGAGCGATTATTCCTACGAGGCAGGCTTCGTCCGCAACAATTACGGCATCGACAGTGACGACTACGGCAGACTTGCCACCAGCGCGACCCATCGCTATGGCGTCACGGATTACTTTACCCGCGAATTCCGGGCGGAACTGCTCAGCGACCAACAAACCGCCGGCATATCCGCAGCATATCTCTGGCCGACACTAGGCACCGCGAATGCGTCGCTTGCATTCAGCCACGGCCCTGAAGGCGACGGCGAACTGTTTTCGCTCGGTTTCCAGCGCATCGCGCAGCGCATGAGCTTCACTGCGCAAAGCCGCTATAACAGCCAGGATTTTGCCCAGATTGGCTTGACGCCAGGACCCTCGAACCCGAAGCTGACGCACACAGCCAGCATCGGTTATTCCACTCCAGGTTATGGCGCCATATCGCTCTCCTACCTGAACCAGTCCTACTGGGGGCAACATGACAACGAAATCTTCTCGGCGAACTACAGCATCAACCTTGGCAGAGATTACTTTTTCACCATACAGGCACTGGAAAGCCGCAGTGAAAACACCAATCGCAGCCTGGGCTTGAGCATCACCCGCGCATTCGGTTCGAACACCTCCGCCAATCTGCGGCACAGCCACCAGACCGCCGGTGACAGCACTGCACTACAAATCCAGCGTAATCTGCCGGTAGGCCCGGGGGTCGGTTACAGCTTATTCAGCGAAGAAGGCTTCAACCGGCGCCATGAAGCGCGAGGGTATTGGCAAACCGATGTCGGCACCTACAGCGCCGAGGCTTCGGAAACCTCAAGCGCCTCCACCTACCGCCTCGGCGCACGCGGCGGTGTCGCCATGATGGGCGGCGGCGTATTTGCCAGCCGCACCATCAATGACAGTTTTGCCGTGGTCAAGACCGGCGATTACCCGGACATTACCATCTATGCCGAGAACCATCCGGTTGCCAGCACCAACAGCAGTGGCCTGGCGATGGTGCCGCGCCTGCGCGCCTATGACCGAAATTCGATCAGTATCGATGCGGCCGAGCTACCGCTGGATGCGGAAATCGACAGCCTGCGTCTGGATGCCATCCCATACCTGCGTAGCGGCGTATTCATCGAATTTCCGGTCAAACCCTCGCATGGCGCCTCCATTATCATTACACTGGATGACGGCAACCCGATACCATCCGGCGCAATAGTCAAGGTTGTCGGCATGGATGAGGAATTCCCGGTCGCGTTGCGCGGCGAGACTTTTCTTAGTGGCCTGGACGAAAACAATGAGCTCATCGTCTCATGGAAAGATCAGGAATGCAGGATCAATCTGAATATTCCACCGGATGCAGGCCCTTTACCCAATCTGGGAACCTTTGTCTGTAAGGGAGTCAAGGCATGAAAATCAAACTGGCGGGATGGTGTTTACTACTTTGCCTGGGTTGGCTGCCGAAGAACAGTTGGGCATTGTGTCTGGGCTGTTCGTGTAACGTTGAATCCGCCAGCAATATCGCTTTCGGTAACTACAGCCCTTTTTCCAGTGGTGACATCGACGTCACCGGAGAAATCAGGGTACGATGCACTTCACTCGTCGGCCTTCTTGCCAGCATCGACCTCAAACTCAGCACCGGCGCCAGCGGCAGTTACACACCCAGAACCATGATGTCCGGCAGCAACACCCTGAACTATAACCTTTACACCAACTCCAGCCGCACCAACATCTGGGGCGACGGTACCGGCGGCACTTCCATCGTCACCAATAGTTTTACACTTCTGGCACTGACCGCATTGCACGGCTACCTGCAGGACAAACCAGCGCAGCAGTCGGCAGCTACAGCGACACGATCACGATCACGGTCGAATATTGAACGGCGTCAGATCGACGATGACTGTAGCAAGCCCATAATGAACTCCCACTCACGCGGATCCACCGGCGTGATAGAGAGCCGGTTGCCGCGCTGCAGGATACGCATGGTTTCGAGTTTCGGGTAAGTCCTCAATTCCTTCAGGCTAAGCAGCCGGGTCTTGCGCACCAGTTTCACGTCCACATTGACCCAGCGCGGGGTTTCCGGCGTCGATTTGGGGTCGTAATACTTATGCCCTTCAATGAACTGCAAGCGATCCGGATAAGCCAGCTTGCTGACTTCGACAATGCCGACGATGCCCGGCTCGTCGCAATTAGAGTGATAGAAAAAAGCCTGGTCACCCAGTTTCATCTGGTCACGCATGAAATTGCGCGCCTGATAGTTGCGCACGCCATACCAGTCCACGGTTTGATTGGGGAAGGATGCAAGATCGTCGATCGACACATCTGCAGGCTCGGATTTCATCAGCCAGTATCGCATTCAGTACCTCGATTTTTCAGGATATTCTCAAACTGCCGGAGTTGTCCGTATCATAGCGTATTCGTTCACCAGACACGCACACGGAAGACTCTTCATGGCACGTAACGTCCTCGGCACCTCATTACAAACTTGCAGCCTCGATCCGCTCACCGGCTTTACCCGCACCGGCTGTTGCGAAACCGGTCCGGAGGATCTTGGTAGCCATACTGTCTGTACGCAGGTAACAGAAGAGTTTCTGGCTTTTTCCATGATGCAGGGTAACGACCTCAGTACACCCCGCCCGGATTACAGTTTTGCCGGACTCAAACCCGGCGACCGCTGGTGCCTGTGCGCCTCGCGCTGGATGGAGGCAGCCGAAGCAGGCATGGCACCGCCGGTAATACTGGAAGCCACGCACGAAAAGGCGCTGGAGATCGTCAGCCTAGCCGACCTCAAGTATCACGCGCTGCGCTGAATGTCTCAGCGCCATCAGCGTCGGACAAAACAAAGCCGCGAAATTTCGCGGCTTGAATAAATGTCCCCACGGTAACTGCCCAGGCCAGCATCCTGAACCAAAGGTTCAAGTGGTAACAGTCTCAAGCGTTTCAGGCTCACCCGC
>PHCD01000141.1 GCA_002842135.1 Betaproteobacteria bacterium HGW-Betaproteobacteria-8
CAGGCAGGAAAGGTTGAACTGGCGCAGGCGGCCGGCTTCGCGCTTGGCCTTGATGAAGTCGGTGACATCCGGATGGGAGATGTCGAAAGTCGCCATCTGCGCGCCGCGACGGCCACCGGCGGAAGATACGGTGAAGCACATCTTGTCGTAGATATCCATGAAGGACAGCGGGCCGCTGGTGTAGGCACCGGCGCCGGCGACAAATGCGCCCTTCGGACGCAGCGTGGAAAATTCGTAACCGATACCGCAACCGGCTTTCAGGGTCAGGCCGGCTTCATGCACTTTTTCCAGGATGCCGTCCATGCTGTCTTCGACAGTGCCGGATACGGTGCAGTTGATGGTGGAAGTAGCTGGCTTGTGTTCCAGCGCACCGGCGTTGGAGGTGATGCGGCCAGCGGGGATGGCGCCACGGCGCAAGGCCCAGACAAACTTTTCATACCAGAGCGCGCGCTTTTCTTCCGTGTCTTCGGCATCGGCCAAGGCACGTGCCACGCGACGATAGGTGTCGTCCATGGTCTTATCCAGACACTCACCCTGCTTGGTTTTCAGGCGGTATTTCTTGTCCCAGATATCGAGGGAGACAGATTGCATGGGAACTTCTTTTTCAGTCTCATGAGACATTTTTACGGCCTTAAGCATGGGGCGTATCCTTCCTAATCTACTTGATTTTTCTTGTTTGGTACAACAGCGCTGTTTATCGGGGAAAAAACAGGCTACAACCACAATATATTGTGATTGGATGTAAAGTTATGTCATTCCATAGGGTTCGTCAACCCTAAATTTGTATCAGTAACTGCACCGGAAATGTGCATGGCAGAGAATCGCCAGACTAGCCTTGATATGCGCAAAGGTGAGCCCTCGCTAACGGCGGGAAAAATAATTTACTGGACATTTTTTGTAGCTGGAGGATGTGTGAGAAAATCCGGGGATGCCACGATTTATCTACACACTGTTGCTCTATTTGCTGTTGCCATTTACCCCGCTGAAATTGCTGTGGCGCGGTATACGCCAGCCGGAATACCGGCAGCATCTGGCAGAGCGTTACGGTTTTTACGGTACAAAGCCGCAGCAGCCCGTGATCTGGCTGCATTGCGTTTCGCTCGGCGAAACCCGCGCCGCCGCGCCGCTGGTGCAGGCGCTCATGACCCAGTATCCGCAGCACCGCATCCTGCTCACGCATGCAACGCCGACCGGACGTGAAGCCGGCGAACAGTTGTTCGGTGACCGCGTGGACCGTGTTTACCTGCCTTACGACACACCGGATGCGGTTGCCAGGTTCCTCAATCATTTCCGTCCAGCCATCGGGCTGCTGATGGAGACTGAACTGTGGTTCAACCTGATCGCCGGTTGCCGGGCGCGTGACATTCCATTGCTGCTGGTCAATGCGCGCTTGTCCGAACGCTCGGCGCGGGGCTATGGCAAGGTGGAAAATCTAACGCGGCAGGGGCTGCAGGGCCTGACGGCCATCGCCGCGCAGACTGAACAGGATGCAGAACGTTTCCGGCAACTCGGCGCAGCGCAGGTGACGGTGTGCGGCAATCTCAAGTTCGATGTGCAGCCGCCTGCCAGCGCGAACAGCGCCGGTGCTGCCTTGCGCGCCCTGTTTGGCGAGCGGCCGGTGTTCCTCGCCGCCAGCACGCGCGACGGCGAGGAGGTGCTTGTTCTGGATGCCCTGCAGCAACTGCATATCTCTGGATTGCTGACGGTCATCGTGCCGCGCCACCCGCAGCGTTTTGACGAAGTCGCCTCCCTGTTGCAAAAGCGCGGCTTGCGCTTTGCGCGCAAGTCATCGCTTATGGCGCCCTTGTCGGCCGAGGTCGAAGTGCTGCTTGGTGACAGCATGGGCGAGATGTTCACTTATTATGCGGCCTGCGATCTGGCCTTTATCGGCGGTAGCTTGCTGCCCTTGGGCGGCCAGAACCTGATCGAGGCCTGTGCCATGAGCAAGCCGGTGCTGGTCGGGCCGCATACCTTTAATTTCGAGCAGGCCACCGAACAGGCCATCGCGCATGGCGCGGCCTGGCGCGTGGCGAATCCTGGTGAGTTGGCGCAGGTACTACAAAAACTCTTAAGCAATCAGACAATGTATCAACGCATGTCTGTAGCGGCGCTAAATTTTAGTCAGAGTGCAACTGGCGCTACGGTTAGGATTGTTTCTTTGATTGATACGTATGTTAAGTAAAGGGGGTTGATGGCGAAACTATCGTATCGATTTATTGCATATAGTCTTCCAAGACATTAGAGTAGCGCTACATTTGCAAAAAAAGAACTACAAAAATTATGCAAAAATTCACATCGAAAATGCCTTGTCTGACCTGATTTCAGGTGGCAAGGCATTTTTTTGTGGTGAGTCCTGAAGAGCCGAAATTTTATAACAACATAAAAATGAAGGAAATTTCATGGTGTCTATGATGTTTGTCGGATTGATCGCGGTGCTCGTTGTGTCCCTGCTAATACTGGAAACAAAGGATGGCGAACAAAAACTGTTCTTGAATCCCGCAGGTCTGTGGACTTGGCTGTTCAGTGGGAACTGGCCGGCAAAAATGGGTGCTGGATTGCTGATTATCAGCACGGGCGCGCTTTTAAG
>PHCD01000033.1 GCA_002842135.1 Betaproteobacteria bacterium HGW-Betaproteobacteria-8
CAAGTATGCCTTCGATGCTCATGCTTTATGCCATCACTCCCATTCAAGGGCGCCCTTCATCCACTCGTAGATAAACCCGACCACCAGCACACCGAGAAACACCATCATGGCGATAAAACCGGATATGCCGATTTCCTGGATGACAACCGCCCAAGGAAAGAGAAAAGCAATTTCAAGGTCAAAGAGTATGAACAGGATGGCGACGAGGTAATAGCGCACGTCGAACTTCATGCGGGCGTCTTCAAACGCTTCGAAACCACATTCATAAGGGGAGTTTTTTTCTGCGTCCGGGCGACTGGGAGACACCAACTTACCCAAAGCGATAGGGGCAACGCCGACTGCGAGACCGACGATGATAAACAGTAAGATTGGAAAATAATTTTCCAGCAAGTTTGAACCCCAATTCAACCGTTTAACCAGCCTGCTGCTGGCCGGAAAACAAACAATAATTACTCTGGTGCCGTCGGAGAGACTCGAACTCTCATGACTTTCGTCACCACCCCCTCAAGATGGCGTGTCTACCAATTTCACCACGACGGCAATTTTTGCGGGCTCATCGCCCATGAAAACCAATTTTATTATTCAGGCACTACATCTGCAGCACTTGAGTCGGCAGGCGCCGCATCCGCTGCAGTTTCTTCCGAGGACACAGTCGCTGAATTCGCTTGCGACTTGACCACACTGCCTGCTTCTTCACGATGACCGGAGATATATGCCAAGGACAGACTGGCTGAAAAAAAGACAACAACACAAATGGCAGTTGCGCGACTCATGAAATTGGACGAACCACTCACACCAAACAGGCTGCCGGAAGCGCCGCTACCAAAAGCCGCGCCCATATCAGCACCCTTGCCATGCTGCAGCAAGACCAGACCAATCACGCCTATCGCCGACAGCACGTGCACAACCAAAACTAAAGTTTCCATATTCCCTTAATCCCCTGCTACATCAGTCAGCATGCGAAGCGACTTCAGAAGCAGCGCGACATATTTCTATAAATTCATCAGCGTTTAATGAGCATCGCCCAATCAAACCGCCATCAATATCCGGCATAGCTAATAATTGTGACGCATTTGAAGGATTTACGCTACCCCCATATAGGATACGCACCCTGTTTGCGACATCGGCATCGCGCTCGGCAATTTGCCTGCGGATGAATGTATGCATAGCCTGAGCCTGTTCCGGTGTAGCCGTTTTTCCGGTGCCGATTGCCCATGACGGCTCATAGGCAATCACCGCCCTCAACTGCACCGCCTGGGACAACACTTCCAGACCCAGCGTATTCAGGATCGCAATCATCTGGCTGGCAACAACCGCCTCAGAAACCCCGGACTGGCGCTCTTCCAGCGTTTCCCCCACACAAAATACAGGGGTCAGGCCGGCTCGCAAAGCCATGCCAAAACTGGCAGCCGCAGAGGTATTGGTTTCGTGTATAAGCACCCTGCGCTCAGAATGCCCAATCAGCACATAAGTACAGCCGAAATCAGCAAGCATCCTGGCCGAGACTGCGCCGGTATAAGCACCATACTCATGTGGACTGACGTTTTGTCCACCCCAGGCCACGTTAGTCCCTTGCAAAAGCGCCTGGGCCTGAAACAAATAAGGAGTCGGCACGCAAACTGCAAAATCCGCGTTGTCAAAATCACGCAAGCCAGCCGTGATATCGGTAATCAAGGCATGATTCTGCGCCAGGCTACCATGCATTTTCCAGTTGCCGACGACCAGCTTACGACGCATTTTTTTACTCATAAAATTTGCCGGATTCTACCTTGCGCAACGATGCATGGTCAATGAAATAAGGGCATAAAACTGAAGGTCAGTTTGGCAATTGCCAGTGTTTGATATTGAGTTGCAGACTTTCATTGCCGTTATACAGATTGCTTTGCAACTCATAGACCAATGCAACCGGTGACGGCAGCAAATCCTGCTGCTGGAAAAAGATGGCATCGTATTGTCTGCCTGCCTTGACCAGACTCAGCTTGAGATGGCGCTCACCGACAATGCGCTGGCCGAGTATCTCAAACACATCAAGAAAGACAGGCGCAGGAAACCCCTGCCCCCACACCTGCTTTTGCAACAAGGCCGCCGTCCGCAAATGCATGTCCTCTCCGCCCAGAGCGCCATCCACCTCAATTACCGCATCCAGGTCCGCGGGTGACAGACTGGCTGCCGCCACCTGCTCGAAAGCCTGGTTGAATCGCTCAAAATCATTTTCGCGTATGGTCAGGCCTGCCGCCATCGCATGTCCGCCGAACTTCATGATCAAGTCCGGCTCACGCTTGGCAACCAGGTCAAGCGCATCTCGCATATGCAGCGACTTGATGGAGCGGCCGGAACCCTTGAGCAGTCCATCGCCAGCCTGCGCGAATGCTATAACCGGCCGGTGATGCCGCTCTTTGATCCTGGAAGCAAGAATGCCGATAACCCCCTGGTGCCAGTCCGGATGAAACAGACTCAGGGTATAGCGGTCCGCGGGCTCTATTTTATCCAGGGCAATGCCGGCAAGTTCCTGCATCCCGGCCTCTATCGAGCGTCTGGCCTGATTCAATTCATGCAACTGCTGCGCCATATGCTGGGCCTCAGCCTCATCATCGGTCAGCAGGCAAGCAATACCGAGCGACATATCGTCCAGCCGGCCCGCGGCATTCAGGCGCGGGCCAACACTAAAGCCCAGGTCCTGCGCATTGACCTTCTCCTGCTGGCGCCCGGCAATCTTCAGCAAGGCATTGATCCCAGGACAAGCCTTGCCCGCCCGGATACGCCTCAAGCCCTGCTCGACCAGGATCCTGTTGTTTTCATCCAGCCTGACCAGATCGGCCACCGTGCCCAGCGCAACAATATCCAGCAATTCAGTAAGATTCGGCTCCGGGCAGTCGCCAAAAGCGCCCCGCTTACGCAACTCGGCACGCAAAGCCAGCATTGCGTAAAAAATCACACCGACACCAGCCAGATGCTTGCTGGGGAAATCGCAACCGTGTTGATTGGGATTAATCATACAGGCGGCCTTGGGGGTCTGCTCACCGGGCAAATGGTGATCGGTAATCAATACCGTGACACCCAAAGCGTTGGCAGCATCGACTCCATCCACACTGGCAATGCCGTTATCCACGGTAATAATCATATCCGGTTTGCGTTTTGCCGCCAGCGCCACTATTTCCGGCGTCAAACCATATCCATATTCAAACCGGTTAGGCACAAGGAAATCCACCTCAGCCCCCATGCTGCGCAGCCCCCGAACAGCAACTGTCGTCGCTGTCGCGCCATCCGCATCATAATCACCCACCACCAGCAACCGTTTTTGTTGTGCAATCGCATCGGCCAGCAAGCGCGCCATTTCCTGGTTGTGGGTTAACCGCTCAGGCGGGATCAGCCCCGCCAGGGAAACATCCAGCTGTGTTGGCGACTGGATCCCTCGCGCCGCAAGAATTTTTGCCAAGGCCCCGGGCAACCCGGCATCCAGCAAACGGGACATGGCTTCATGATCGATTTCACGTTCAACAATAGTTGTCATTTATTTCTCAAAGTAAGTCTTGATTGCTGAGCTTCCACGCCAGAATTTCCACAGATCACACCTGCGCAAAGTCGCTTGCAAGACCTTGCCATTGACTGCGAAATTCAATTGCAGGCTATCAACGTCGCCGCGTTTGAGCTGTCTGGCACAGGCTTGAAACCAGCTGTCATCGATATCAGTGGATTCATCCAACTGCACCCAGGTCGCGGCCCGAGCGCTTGGGCTGCACACTGCAGGAAAAGCCGCCGGCATATCCTGGCACTCTATTTTTCCCAGATTGCCCAGCCCCCGCATCAAGGGTGTGGAAGCATAGGCAAATATCGGCTCCCCCTTCCCTTTCCCGGGCAACTTGCCCTCACCCCAGAACCACAGGCTGTTGCACGGCACCAGACCTTTACTTTCCCTGGCCTGATTCACCGGATGTGAGTGCAATAACATCTGAATTTCGTTAATTAGCTGATTCCAGCGTGCAGCCTCATTACCCTTGGGCAAAAAAGCATTGATATCCCGATCGACCGCCAACCCTGGATGACAGCTGACAATATTGGGCGGTTCGGCCAGATGCAGATACCAATGGCCGGAAGAGCCCGCCATGAACCGCAAGCCATCCGCTGCAAAGTGCCGGTTCAACGAATCGAGCAAGCTGGAAGATTCTTCCGGGGACAATGCCATGGGCACCGGCGCCAACAAGGAAAATGAATCGCGCTGCAAAACAAGGTGCACCGGATCCGCAAACAGGAAGTACCCCTTATCTACGGCAACGGCTGACTCCTGCCCATCTTCGCCCAGATAAGAGATAGCCGCGATCGGCAAAGATCCAGCGCTTTGCGAGCTGGCTGGCAAGCCAGCCTGCTGGCAAATCAGGCTTTCAATCGAGTCATCCAGGGGTTCAAGTCGCGACCTTGCCATCAGGCGAGCGAGCGCAGACTCAAGGCCGAGACGACAGACTTGCGCCAGTGACGCTTGTGGAATGAAAAGTTGGAGTTGCACATCAGGCTTCAATAAACGGTTGGCTGAAATATACCATCTATCCTTACCGATTTCAGGCCGGCTGATTTCAGGTCAGCGCATCACTGGCACGATTGATTGTTTGTCACAAACAAACAGCAATCATTGCAGCCTTCTGCAACAATTCATGCCCGATTCATCAAATTGTCACTTTTGTCAGAACTATATGCCCGCTAAGATAGCCTATTAAAAACCAATATATCTCACACGGCCCGGTTTCATAATGATGAATCTTATTTTATGGCGGCACGCAGAAGCGCAGGACACCAGCCCGGATATTGAACGCATCCTGACGCCAAGAGGCCGCAAACAGGCGGAAAAAATGGCTGCCTGGCTCAAAACACAATTGCCTGCCGATACGCTGATCCTGGTAAGCCCGGCAGCGCGGACACAACAGACTGCAAAAGCGCTCACAGAACAGTTCACCACCTTGGCACAACTGGCACCCGGCACCTCCGCAGACCAGCTGCTGGCGGCGGCAGGCTGGCCTAAAGCCAGGGGGACCGTGCTGGTAGTTGCCCACCAGCCTGCGTTGGGCATGGCTGCGGCCAAGGCGTTGACGGGCAAAACCGATTACTGGAGCGTAAAAAAGGGGGCGATTTGGTGGCTGACCAACCGCGTTCGTGGCGATGAGCGGCAGACAGTGCTACGCGCCGTCCTCTCACCGGATATGCTGGACACGATCTGAACGGGCCACATCAATTAGATAGAGAAGCTCGCCATCAGAACAAACTGAAGAACTGGAGAACCATGTGAACACCATACTGATTGCCAACCCCAAGGGCGGCAGTGGCAAGACGACGATATCTACCAACCTTGCCGGCTATTTTGCCAACCGCGGCAGGCACGTGGTGTTATCGGACATGGACCGGCAAAAATCGGCAACAGCCTGGCTAAGCCGTCGTGCCGAGTCATTACCACTGATTCATGGCCTGGATGGTCGCGGCAAGCATGCCGACAGCCTCAGTGCCGAATGGTCGATTATTGATTCACCCGCCGGCATTCATGGTGACAAACTCAGCGACGCGGTCAAGCATGCGGACTGGGTCGTCGTTCCCATTCAACCCTCTGCCTTTGATATCGGGGCCACCGACGATTTTCTTGATATCCTGCGGGCAGAGAAAGCCGTGCGCAAGGAGCGCACCTTTGTCGCCATGGTTGGTATGCGAGTTGACCCGCGCACCAGAAGTGCCATCAAACTCCAGGAATTCCTGGATAATGCAGGCTTCCCGGTCATCACAAACCTGCGCGATGGACAAATCTATATGCAAGCCGCTGAGCAAGGCATGAGCCTGTTCGACATGCGGCCATCCCTGGTCAAACGCGACATACAACAGTGGACACCACTGCTGCACTGGCTGATCAGTGCCGACCAAGATGCAAAATGAAATAGAGCTCAAGCTCCGCATCGGTGCAAAAGATATTCTGCGTTTGCGGCGCCATGCCGCCATCCGGAAACATCTGGCAGGCAAGCCGATCACGCGCAGACTGGTCAGCATCTACTACGACACACCCGACCTGCAATTGCTGAAAAAGCAGGTTAGCCTGCGTGTCCGGCGCATGTCCGGAGGATGGTTTCAGGCAGTGAAGGGCAGCGGACATTCGCTGGCAGGGCTGCACCAGCGCATGGAATGGGAAGACATCATTGCCCGCGGCCATCCGGATTTCACAAAAATCACCGAACCCTCGCTCGCCCGGATATTTGCCAACCAAAGCCTGCGCGATGCCTTGCAGCCGATTTTTGTCACTGATGTAAAACGCACGGAGTGGCAACTGGCTTATGAAGATGGTACAGCCATCGAAGTCGCACTTGACCTGGGGCAACTTGAAGTCGGCAATCAATCCGAGCCCATCAGCGAAGTGGAACTTGAGCTGAAGAGCGGCGAAGCCTGGCGCCTGTTCGAACTCGCCGCCGAGTTGCAGAAAACCATCCCCTTGCATATTGAAAACATCAGCAAAGCCGAACGCGGTTATCGTCACTTTCACCCCCACACGCCGATAGCATCGAGGGCCGAGCCCATTGAGCTGTCTGCGAAAGCATCCGGAATCCAGGCGTTCCAGGCCATAGGCCTGGAGTGCCTGCGCCAGATGCAGGCCAATCAGGAGCTGGCGCTAAGCGGCGATACCGAAGCAACGCACCAGATGCATATTGCCGTGCGACGCATGAAGGTGGCATTCAAGCTATTCAAGTTCGGCAAGCACCACATCCGCACAGAGATCGACTGGCTGAACAGGCTGATAGGAAATGCACGTAACTGGGACGTGCTAACGACAGAGACATTGCCCCTGTTGCTTGATCAGGATGAAACATTAAATCAGCTACAACCATTGATCGCCCGCAGGCACGGTGCCAGCTACAGTGCACTAAAAAAAGCCATCGGCGGCCAGCGCTACCAGGCCATGTTGCTGCAACTCGGTGCAATACTGACAAAAACCCCGGAAAAACACAGGCAGTCAGCCGAAAAAATACTGCGCCAGAAACTGCAATCCATTTATGACCGCCTACCGTGGAACAAGGTACATCTGGATGATCTCAGCAAGCTGCAACTGCACCATATGCGCATCAGGATCAAGCGTTTACGTTATGGTCAGGAGTTCTTCAAGTCGCCAAAACTCCACAAGTACCCGGTAAAAGACATCATCCGCCTGCAGAAAGACCTGGGGCTAATAAATGATTTGCATGTCGGCAAACGGCTGCTCACCAACGCCGCCAGAAATCTCCCTGATAAGTTCCCCCAGCAAGTTGCCGCGAAAATATCGGCGGCGGAATCCCGCCTGGCAGCAGCATCCGGGGAACATTTGCAAGCCAGCTGGGAAAGATTGCGCCAGAAAAAAGCTGGCAGAACTGATGCCCCCGCCACAAAAATCCTCTAAACTTCGGACCATTCAATGTCATAGAGAACTGCCATGAACCTGGAAAAAGTAATCTTTGGATTTTTTATCGTCCTGGCCCTGACACTCAATTTTGGCTACTTTATCGGTGACATGGATAACCCGGCTCACCATCATGTTTACGAGCTTTACGCGGCCATCATTGTCAACCTGATTGCCACCGTTCTGAAATTCGGCGACCGCACCCAGATTGGCGCCGTTCACCTGGCAACCAGCCTGGTAGCAGATCTACAACTGATCACGGCAGCCGTTCTCCTCGCGGCAACGAGTGGCACGCCAAGTGAGCACGTCATGATCAACCACATTGTTTCACTTTCAGGCGGAGCCTTGCTGGCGAATATCATTTCAGTCATCCTGCTCATGGCTGAGACCATCACTTTACGTCGTTAAACGATAGTGGCTGGCAGGTTCCCTGCAAGCACTGAGAAACCGGTTTGAACAACATTACCTTTCTGATTCTGCGGCGCATGCGTGCGCCACTGATAGCCGTGATTGTCAGCTTCGCCATCGCGGTAGCCGGCATGAGCTTCATGCCCGGTACCGAGGTTGACGGCAAAACCACCTACCTGTCGCTGTTCGAGTCGTTTTACATCATCAGCTACACCGCCACTACCATCGGCTTTGGCGAAGTGCCTCACCCTTTCAGCACCTCACAACGCCTATGGATGACGCTATCCATCTACATGACGGTCATTCCCTGGTTCTATGCCATCGGCAAGATCATTTCGTTGTTCCAGGATTCCGGCCTGCGCCAGGCCTTTACCACATCAAGATTCGCCAATGAAGTACAAAGACTGCACGAGCCTTTCTACATCATCTGCGGCTATGGTGAGGCAGGCAGCCTGCTGGTCAGTGCGCTCGACCGCAAACTCATACGCGTGGTCACCATCGATATCCTGCAGGATCGCGTCAATGAACTGGAACTGGAAGATTACCAATTTGATATTCCGGTGCTTTGTGCCGACGCCCAAATGCCGGATGTGCTGATCAAGGCCGGCCTACGCCACCCGATGTGTGCCGGCGTAGCTGCGCTGACCGATAACGACCACGTCAACCTTGCGGTCGCAATTGCCGTCAAACTGATCAATCCGTCACTGATGGTGCTGGGGCGTGCAGAAAATGCAGAAACCGCCGCCAACATGGCCTCCTTTGGCACCGACCACATCATCAACCCATACACACTGTTCGGCGATCATCTGGCGATGGAAGTCCATGCACTTGGCACCTACCTGCTGCATGAGTGGCTCACCGGCGTACCTGGCGACAGCCTGCCCTCTCCCGCCTGTCCGCCAATCGGCAAATGGGTGGTGTGCGGCTATGGGCGTTTTGGCAAATCGGTGGTGGAGAACCTGCAGCGTGAACATATCACCACCACCATCGTGGAAGCGGATCCGGAATTGACCGGCTGTGAAGATTGCATCATTGGCAGCGGTGCTGAAGCCAGAACACTGGATGAAGCCGGCGTCAGGGATGCTGTCGGCATCGTCGCCGGTACCGATAACGACATCAACAATCTCTCCATCGTCATGACTGCGCGCGAGATGAATCCCGAACTGTTCGTGGTGATTCGCAAGAACCGGCGTTACAACGAAGCCTTGTTTGAGCATTTCAATGCCGACATCACCATGCAACCAAGCGACATCATCGCGCACGAATGCCTGGCTCACATGATCTCTCCGCTGCTGGCGCATTTTCTTGCCCTGGTACGCAACCAGAGCAACGCCTGGGCCAATCAGCTGATCAGCCAGCTGGTAGAAATCGTCGGTGAAAACGTCCCCGAAACCTGGGCAATCACAATAGACTCCTACCATGCACCAGCTGCCTTCAACTTCCTGTCATGGGGCAAGTCCATTACCCTGGACCAGCTGATGCGCGACCCCGGCAACCGCGATCTCAAACTTGACCTGGTGCCGCTACTGCTACTGCGTGACAACCAGACCATACTGCAACCCGAGGCAGACATAACCATGCTGCCCGGCGACCAGGTTCTTTTCTGCGGCAGCCTGAGCGCGAAAGATGCACTGCCGCTCACCCTCAGCAAATACAAGGCGCTCAGTTATATCATCGACGGCACAGAAGTTCCTGAAGGCGTGGTCTGGCGCTGGGTCAGCGACAAACTGAAACCCCGGAAAAGCAGGAAAGAAACCGCATAAAAAAACCGCTGAAAATTCAGCGGTTTTTTCTTTCTATCGCTTACGACAGACCATCATATTCAGTAATAGCGCCTATCCTGATGACCTTGACGATAGTGTTTGTCGTTGCCCTTCTTCCAATGCCCGGCATTGTCATCCCTGTAGTCATCCCTGTAATGAATATTGGCTGCATAAGGCTGTGAGCGATAGGCAGAAACAGGGTGGCCCGGCACGACAGAAGTTGGACTGTAATAACTGTGCTGGTAGTAAGTAATGTTGGAAACACCATGATTGGTGCTGACGCTCACCCTTACTGGAATCGTGTTGCCCGGATCATGATCCAGCAAAGTGGTGTAATCGCGACCGTTATAGTGATAAGTAACCAGATAGCCTTTATTCACTGTTTGCCAGTTGTCGGCCATTACACAACGTTCAACTGGGCGGTTACCGTAGCTAGTGGTCTGGCTGTTACCGATCCGGTCGCCTACCACTGCACCGACACCGGCACCTACCGCCGCAGCGGCAACACGGCCATTACCCTTACCTACTTGGCTGCCGAGCAGACCGCCGGCAACGCCACCGATAATGGCACCTAAAGGCGAGTTGTTATTGCTGCTATAACTCTCGCGCACATATTCCGTATGACAACTCTCCGTCGGGTAATTGACCCGTTCGTATTGAGGCGTGACACCCAGCACACGGGCCTGATCGTAGTATTCATCATTTGCCATGGCCGGAAGGGAAACACTAGCAGCCATCAAGGCGGACACGATAATCTCTTTACGCATTTTTATTCCTCGCTTTCAAATATCCCTGCAAATTTCTGCAAGTGATTCCCTAACGCCGGATAAATACGAGCTGATGACGAGAAAAATGTAACAACTTTGTAACTCATGATTTTCATGAGTTCTGCCATACAAAGTCTTTAATCACAATAAAAAGGCGAGCGCATGCCAGTACTGGCCTGCTTTGTGACATCCCCATCAAACAGTTTCACCGACAGGTTGCCGTTGACCTGCCTGGCAAAAGGCGTCAGCAAACCGTCAATATAGGCCTGTGCATTGGCAATGGAATCAAATTCGTAAAAGCCACCCACCGTATTGGTATTGATACCACTCAACCAGGTTTTCGATCTCAGGCCCTCGAACCTGTTCATCGCATCGTTGACCGGTTGCCAGTCGACCTGGCTGAACGGCAGGGAAACCTGGTATTCGGCATAAAGAAACACTTTCTTCAAGCTCACTTTTTATCTCCCGCCATCAGCTCCGAAATCAGCCTCAGCCCCAAGCCCACACCAAAGCCGCTGACATCGCTGCCTACAGCGCCAAGCCCGCCTTTGCGGTTGGCGGATGACAGGTCGAAATGCAGCCAGGGAATTTCACCTTCAATGAATTTAGCCAGGAAACGTGCGGCAAGCACATGATCCGCCTCGGAATCCAGCGTGCATTGCTTGACATCGGCAATGACGCTGTCGATATCCTCGTCATAATCATCATCGAAAGGGAAAGCGCATACGCGTTCGCCAACGGCGGCACCCACACCCACCGCCTTGCACAGCAATTCCGGGCGATTGCCCAACACCCCGCTGTAACGCGTGCCGACAGCGCTCACCATACTGCCGGTCAAGGTGGCAAAGTCCATCATGAACTCAGGCTTGGCACGCGATGCCAATGTCAGGGTATCGGCCAGCACCATGCGGCCTTCAGCGTCGGTATGGACGATCTCTATCGTCGTGCCATTCAGTGAGGTGATCACATCATTCTGCTTGTAGGCCAACGGGCCAATATGATTCTGCGCAATCGCCAGCCAGCAATCTATCCGCACCGGCAACTTGCTCTCGCTAACCGCAAGCAGGATGCCGAGCGCCACCGCCGAGCCGTTCATGTCCTCATGCATGCCATTCATGTAGCGCGCCGGTTTCAGATTGTGACCGCCTGTATCGAAACAAATGCCTTTGCCGACCAGCGCAAAATGCTTTTTCGCGCCTTTGGGTGCATAACTCAGATGCACAATAGCAGCATCCTGCGGTTCCGAGCCCTGCCCGACTGCGACAAATGCACCGGCACCCAGCTTTTGCAGCTTCTTCATGTCGTATTCTTCATGCTGCCAGCCCTGTGCTTTAGCCAGCTTGGCGACCTTTTCCCGATAGTGATGCGGCGTCAGCTCATTCGGCGGCAACATGGTGAGACTTCTGGCCAGGGTATTCCCCGCCACCAGCGCCTCAATACTCGCTGCATCGCCTATATCCGCACCAATCAGGCTAATGGTTTTCAGCGGCTTGTTTTTGTCTTTTTGCGACTTGCGCGTCGGCAAGGCCTGCACATTGATCAGGGCCACGTAATAAGCATCATGTGCAACCGACTGGCGGAAAGCCTCATCGCCGAAAACCGCTATCGTCAGCTGCTCCGGCTTCTCATCGAGCAAAAGCTTGATGGACTTGCACAGGCTGGTATGGCGCTGGAATGTGCTGCGCTTCATGTCCAGTGCCACCCAGCTTGCCAGTGCGCCATTCGGCAGATCCAGGGTCAGTGCAGTTTTCAACAGGTCTGCATACTTGCCATGACTACGCTTCAGCTTCGCTTCCAGCACACCGGAGAACGGCAGGTTCGCCGGTTTGGCAGCCGGCACGACAAACAGAATATGTGTGCTTTTATTCAGCGTCGATTCATCTGCCGGAATGGCGTTTTGCTTAAGTTGTATGGACATACGATACCTTTTAATTTTTACTTAGATTTGAGTGGCATAGCGCGCAACATTCAAGCTGAAAGACCAGTGTCAAACTTGACCAACAGCGCCAAAAAAGCCAATATAGCGACTTTCTGAACTGCGCTTCTACGTTAATTGCGCTTAAAAATTTAAGGTTAGCTTAAACTTTCCGAATAACCTTGTGCTGCATTGTTGGTGATTGTTGATTCAACATCTCAAGCCGATGCAGTTTCTGACTGATTATACCCATCGCAACTCTAAAAAGTTTCCTGGAGACTCTTACATGGCATTAACCCCCGATATCGACCAGCAAGAAACCCAAGAATGGCTCGCATCCCTTGATTCCGTCCTGGAAAACGAAGGTGTAGAACGCGCCCATTTCTTGCTCGAAACCATGGTTGATAAGGCGCGACGTTCCGGTGCCTATTTGCCTTACAACGCGACCACCGCATATGTAAACACCATCCCTGCGCATCTGCAGCAAAAACTGCCAGGCGACCCTACCATGGAGCGCAAGATCCGTGCGCTGATTCGCTGGAACGCCATCATGACTGTATTGCGTGCCAATGAAAAATCACCGGGCGTCGGCGGTCATATCGCCAGTTTTCAGTCTGCAGCGACGTTGTATGACGTCGGCCTCAATCATTTTTTCCGCGCTGCCAACGAGAATTTCGGCGGCGACTGTGTTTACTTCCAGGGCCATTCTTCCCCTGGCATCTATGCACGCGCCTTCCTCGAAGGCCGCATCAGCGAAGAACAACTGGACAACTTCCGCCAGGAAACCGGCGGCAACGGCCTGCCTTCCTATCCGCATCCCTGGCTGATGCCGGATTTCTGGCAGTTCCCGACCGTCTCCATGGGCCTCGGCCCATTGCAGGGCATCTATCAGGCACGCTTCCTCAAGTACCTGCATGACCGCGGCATCGCAGACACCTCCGACCGCAAGGTCTGGGTATTCTGCGGCGACGGTGAGATGGACGAACCTGAATCATTGGGTGCAATCTCCCTTGCTTCACGTGAAAAACTCGACAACCTGATCTTCGTCATCAACTGCAACCTGCAACGTCTGGATGGCCCGGTACGCGGCAACGGCAAAATCATCCAGGAACTGGAAGCCGACTTCCGCGGCTCCGGCTGGAACGTGCTGAAAGTCATCTGGGGTTCCTACTGGGACCCATTGCTGGCCATGGACAAGGACGGCCTGCTGAAGAAACGCATGGAAGAATGCCTGGACGGCGAATACCAGAACTTCAAACAAAAGGGCGGCGCCTACACCCGCGAACACTTCTTCGGCAAATATCCCGAACTGAAGGAAATGGTTGCTGCAATGTCTGACGAAGATATCTGGCGCCTCAACCGTGGCGGCCATGACCCGCACAAGGTCTATGCAGCCTACCATGCGGCGGCCAACCACAAAGGCCAGCCTTCCGTTATCCTGGCGAAGACAGTCAAGGGTTATGGCATGGGTGCAGCCGGCGAAGGCCAGAACACCACGCACCAGCAGAAAAGCATGGACATCGCCTCGCTGAAGGCTTTCCGCGACCGTTTCGATCTGCCGATCAGCGACGAGGAGGTCGAGAAGCTGTCTTTCTACCGTCCGGCAGAAGACAGTCCGGAAATGCAATACCTGCGCGAGCGTCGCGAAGCCATGGGCGGTTTCGTCCCGGCCCGCCGCCGCAAGGGCAACCAACTTACCGTGCCGGAATTGTCCGCTTTTGAGAACATGCTGGGTGCCACCGGTGAACGCGAGATTTCCACCACGATGGCTTTCGTGCGCATCCTTTCCACACTGGTGCGTGACAAGCAGATCGGCAAATACGTCGTGCCTATCGTGCCTGACGAAGCCCGCACCTTCGGTATGGAAGGCATGTTCCGTCAGCTTGGCATCTACTCCTCCGTCGGCCAGCTGTACGAGCCGCAGGATGCCGACCAGGTCATGTTCTACAAGGAACAGAAAGACGGCCAGATTCTGGAAGAAGGTATCAACGAAGCCGGAGCATTCTCTTCCTGGATCGCTGCTGCTACCGCCTACAGCGTCAGCGGCGTGCAGATGATCCCATTCTATATTTTCTACTCAATGTTCGGTTTCCAGCGTATCGGCGACCTGGCATGGGCAGCGGGCGACTCACGTGCGCGTGGTTTCCTGCTCGGCGCGACCGCCGGCCGTACCACACTGAACGGTGAAGGCCTGCAGCATGAGGATGGCCACAGCCACCTGATGTCAGCCACCATCCCTAACTGCGTGTCCTACGACCCGACTTTTGCCTATGAGCTGGCTGTCATCATGCAGGAAGGCCTGCGCCGCATGGTGCAAAACCAGGAAGATGTCTATTACTACATCACCCTGATGAACGAGAACTACAGCCATCCTGAAATGCCGAAGGGCAGCGAAGCCGGTATCCTCAAGGGCATGTATGCCTTCAGAAAATCCAAGGCCAAGGGTCCGAAGGCTCAGTTGCTGGGTAGCGGCGTCATCCTGCGCGAAGTCATCGCCGCCGCAGAACTGCTGGAAAAAGACTGGGGGGTCGCCGCCGATATCTGGAGCGTTACCAGCTTTACCGAGTTGCGCCGCGAAGGCTTGGATGTCGAGCGCTGGAACCTGCTCAATCCGGAGAAGAAGCAGAAGGAAACCTATGTCGGCCAGTGCCTGAACAAGGCCGAAGGTCCGGTCATCGCCTCCACCGACTACATGAAGTCGTTTGCCGACCAGATCCGCAACTTCATCCCGCAGCGCTATGTCGTGTTGGGTACGGACGGTTTCGGCCGCTCGGATTCACGCGAAGCCCTGCGCAGCTTCTTCGAGGTCGATCGCTACTACGTCGTGCTGGCTACATTGAAGGCGCTGGCAGATGAAGGCAAGCTGCCTGCAAGCAAGGCAGCCGAGGCCATCAAGAAATACAAGATCAATGTTACCCGTCCAAATCCAGTGACGGTTTAACTCAGGAGACGATCAGAAAATGGCAATGAAAGAAGTACTCGTCCCTGATATTGGGAATTTCGACAGCGTTGATGTCATTGAGGTGCTGGTAAAAGCCGGCGACAGCGTAAACAAGGATGACTCACTGATCACGCTTGAATCCGACAAGGCATCGATGGACATCCCCGCGCCCTTCAGCGGCACGGTCAAGGAAGTCAAGATCAAGGTCGGCGACAAGGCGGCCCAAGGCACCCTCATCCTGACGCTGGAAAGCAGCGATTCTGACAGCCCGGCAGCAGCAAAGCCGGCAGAAGAAGCCAAACCTGCAGCAGCACCTGCGAAGGTCGAGGAAGCACCGAAAGCCGTGATTCCGGAACCTAGTCGTCCAGCACCGGAACCACCGAAGGTGATCCAACCGGCGGCCACACCCAACCCTATCGGCGCCAGCCCCATCGTGGCCTCCGGCAAAGCCTCTCACGCCAGCCCTTCCGTGCGCAAGTTCGCCCGCGAGCTTGGCGTGAACCTCGCGCTGGTGCAGGGCACTGGTCCGAAGAACCGTATCCTGCAAAGCGACGTGCAAGCCTTCGTCAAAGGCGAACTGGCCAAGCCACGCACCGAGAACATGGGGGCCGGTGCAGGCGCGGCGCTTTCCGCACTGCCGATGCCGGTCATCGACTTCAGCCAGTTCGGCGAAATCGAAACCAAGCCGCTGTCTCGCATCAAGAAACTGTCCGGTGCCAACCTGCACCGCAACTGGGTCACGGCTCCGCATGTCACCCAGTTCGATGAAGCCGATATCACCGATCTGGAAGATTTCCGCAAATCCATGCAGGCCGAAGCCGAGAAACGCGGCGTCAAGCTGACCATGCTCGCCTTCCTGATCAAGGCCTCGGTCAACGCACTGAAGGCCTATCCGAACTTCAATGCCTCGCTTTCCGCCGATGGCGACAGCCTGATCATGAAGAACTATTACAACATCGGTTTCGCCTGCGATACGCCTGACGGCCTGGTAGTTCCTGTCGTCCGTGACGTGCACCAGAAGGATGTGCTCGACATCGCGCGCGACCTTGGCGAACTGTCGGCCAAGGCCCGCGAGCGCAAACTCAAGATCGAAGAGATGCAGGGCGGCTGTTTCACCATTTCCAGTTTGGGCGGTATCGGCGGCACCATGTTCACGCCGATCATCAATTGCCCGGAAGTCGCGATTCTCGGCGTATCCCGCTCGTCCATGCAACCGGTCTGGAACGCCCAGAGCAAGAGCTTTGAGCCGCGCCTGATGCTGCCGCTGTCTCTCTCCTATGACCATCGCGTGATTGATGGCGCCGACGGCGCACGCTTCACCAGCCATATGCGCATGATGTTGTCCGACGTGCGCAGGTTGTTACTGTAAATGCCAGCCACAGCGATCACAAAGCATTCAGGGTGAACCCATCTGATTGTTGGTTTTACCAATTCTCTCTGTGAACTCTGTGCGCTCTGTGGCTTAAAAAAAGGTTTAGATGAATGAGTCAGTTAACTGAAGTTTTAGTGCCGGACATCGGCAATTTCGATAGCGTCGATGTCATTGAAGTGCTGGTCAAGGCGGGCGATGTCATCGCCAAGGAAGATCCGCTGATCACGCTGGAATCCGACAAGGCTTCGATGGATATCCCGTCCGTCAAGGTTGGTGACAAGGTCGCCAAAGGTTCGCTGATCCTGCTGCTGGATGCAGAAGCCAGTGCAGCGACTAGCGCCGAAACACCGGCAGCCAAGCCGGCAGCGGCGGCACCTGCTGCACCCAAGGCAGAACCGGCAACGCCTGCCGCTCCAGCGCCAACTCCGGCTGTCGCCAACGGCGACAACGACCTCAACACGGAAGTTGTGGTACTCGGCTCAGGCCCCGGTGGATACACCGCTGCCTTCCGTGCTGCCGACCTCGGCAAGCAAGTCGTTTTGATCGAACGCTATTCCACATTGGGCGGCGTCTGCCTCAATGTCGGCTGCATCCCGTCCAAGGCCCTGCTGCACACGGCCAAGGTCATCACCGAAGCGGAAGAGACCAGCCATCACGGCGTCAGCTTCGGCGCACCGAAGATCGACCTGGAACAGCTGCGCAACTGGAAAGCCAACGATGTGGTCGGCAAACTGACCGCTGGTCTCGGCCAGATGGCCAAGCAACGCGGCGTCACCGTCGTGCAGGGTATAGGCAAATTCACCAGCCCCAACCAGATCGCGGTAACGGCTGATGACGGCAAAGTCACCAAGGTCGGTTTCCAACACGCCATCATCGCCGCTGGTTCGCAGGCGACCAAATTCCCGGGCGTACCCGAGGACGAGCGCATCATGGATTCCACCGGCGCACTGGCACTGGCCGACATTCCAAAACGCATGCTGGTCATCGGCGGCGGCATCATCGGACTGGAAATGGGAACGGTCTACGATGCCTTCGGCAGCAAGGTCAGCGTGGTCGAATTCATGGACGGCCTGATTCCCGGCTGCGACCGAGACCTAATCCGTCCGCTACAAAAGCGTATGGAAAAGCGCTTCGAAAAGATCATGTTGTCGACCAAGGTCGCCAAGATGGAAGCCAAGAAAGACGGCATCCATGTCAGTTTTGAAGGTGAGAACGCGCCTGCCGGTGTCGAGATCTATGACCGCGTACTGGTCGCCATCGGCCGCCGCCCAAATGGCAAGAACATCGGTGCTGAAAATGCCGGTGTCGCTGTCGACGAGCGCGGTTTTATCGCTGTCGACAAACAGATGCGCACTAACGTACCGCACATCTTCGCTATCGGCGATATCGTCGGCCAGCCCATGCTGGCACACAAGGCATCGCACGAAGGCAAGGTGGCAGCAGAAGTGATTGCCGGCCACAAGGTCGAATTCCAGGCCATGTGCATCCCTTCAGTAGCCTATACCGACCCCGAAGTGGCTTGGGCCGGTGTCACCGAGACCGAAGCCAAGGAAAAAGGTATCGCCATCGAAAAAGCCTCATTCCCCTGGGCTGCCAGCGGCCGCGCGCGCTCTATCGCACGCTCTGAAGGCGCAACCAAGCTGATTTTCGACAAGGAAACTCACCGCGTGATCGGTGCCGGTATCGTCGGCGTCAATGCCGGTGAACTACTGGCAGAAGCGGTATTGGCGATTGAAATGGGCGCTGACGCCCATGACCTGGGCCTCACCATCCACGCGCATCCGACACTGTCAGAAACCGTCTGTTTCGCAGCCGAGATGAAAGAAGGAACGATTACCGATCTTTACATCAAGAAACGGTAAGTATCCAAAAGCAATCCCTGAGTAATTGCTCAGACAAACAGAAACCCCAAGTGCCTTATACGCTTGGGGTTTCTGTTTTTTCAGCCGCAGCTGGGATTCCAGCGGCTTCAGGTGCAGGTTTGGTAGTTGCAGGCTTGGCTGCCCTAGGTTTGGCTGGTGCTTTTGGCTTAGCGGATGCTTTAGGTTTTGCTGCTGCAGTTTTGGCTGCTGCCGGTTTGGCGGTCGCAGATTTTGGTGCTGCTTTTTTGGCAGTACTGGTTTTGGCTGTTGTCGTTTTAGCTGCAGCGGTCTTGGGTTTGGCGGCCGGTTTCGCTTTAGGTGCCGTTTTGGGTGCCGCTTTTTTGGCAGGACTATGCGTAGCTGCCGCTTTTACCGGCTCAGCCTTGGACGCTTCTTTTGCACCGCTACCGAGAACCTTGGTTAATACTTGCTTCCCTGCGACTACGACTGCGGCTAGTGCGACCTTTTTCAGGATACTTTTAAAGAAACTCATAGCGCCTCCTATTGGCAAGTGACTTGTTTTAGTTCGCTCCCCGGATACTCTGCCTGCAGTTTCTCAATCTCCGGCACCAGCTCTGATGCCATATTGCTGATGTAAAGACTGGACCGGCCTTTTTCCTGATTGCGCACCCCTTTTACAGCTGAAGCTACACCTTTACTTTTTAAATCTGCTAACAGTTTAGCTGCTAATTGCTCATCCTTGAACACCCCCAGCGAAATTGCGCTGCGCGACTGCTGGTCTGGCACCACATACATCTCCTCCACACCGAGAGTACGCAGCTCTTCAAGCTTGGTTTGTGCCGCCTGCGCATTAGGCAAACCGGGAATATACACCCAGTAGCGGGTAGCCTCTTCCGCCGTACGCTGCACAACTTTAACATCCAGCGAATACTGGCTGAGAAAATTACGCGCACTATCCAGTTTGGCACTGGAGAAAGTACCCCAGTCATAGCAACCGTATTGCACTGCTTGCGCTGGCTCGCGCTTGGGTAACAATTCTATTTCCTGCGGCCCCAACAGCCTGATTTTTTCGGGGCTCAACGAGGTCTCCGCAATCTGCAGATCCACTTCCGATTGCCTGGATATATTAAAGTAGGCGAGTAGCAGAATATTAAGCAATATCAGTATCGATAAAATCCACTTCATTTAATCTCTCGTCCAATTACCAACAAACCACGCAACACCAGATCTTCAATCACCACTATATCACTGATAACCGCACTACCCGCAAGCCTCTCTGCCAACAAGCGCGCATCCCCGCCACCCAGCATGCAATGAATTGCCTCATCGGCCTGACGCTGCAAACGCATGCTCATGTGTTCAATGGCGCCAGTCATCGCCAGCAGCGCACCGGTGTATATCGCATCTTCCGTATTGGTCGGCAGATCGACGTAAGTGCCGGCCTTGTTTTCTGTCAGTGCAGGCTGGATGCCTTGCGTCCCCTGCAACAAAGCCTGCCGCATCAAATGCCAGCCGGGAATAATCACGCCACCGGCAAAAACATGGGAATTCGTCGCCGGTTCCCGCAACAGCGCATCAATGGTCAGCGCAGTCCCAGCATTCACCACCAGGCAGCTCTGCCCGGCATATTGCCTGGCACCCACCATCGCGGCCCAGCGGTCGCAGCCGAGGCGCTCCGGCTGTTCATAACGGTTGCAGATGCCAAAACCGGACTCCGTCGCACTTACCCAATGCTGGCGCACTGTTGGCGACAACATCGCCTTGAGTTTTACAGCTACCGCATCACCGGCCACATTGGAGATTACAACCAAGTCGCAATCAGCCCACTGCGCCGGGCTGGAGGTCAATTCCACATTATTGAATGCGCCGTGGGCAATGACCGCATTGGCGTCATTGAAGATCGCCCATTTGGTTCGCGTATTGCCTGCGTCTATCGTCAGTATCATCACTCAACCCCGCGCAGACTGATCTCGCCTGCAGAAAAGCGCTGCAAGCCGCTCGCCGTCTCTACCAGCAGTATCCCGTCCTCGGCCACACCACGTGCGATGCCCTGTGTCTCGCGACCATCCGGCAGCAGCATGCGTACAACCTGATTATGATAGGCATGGTAGGTCGTCCATTCCTCACTCAGGGCGGCAAAGCCTTTCTCTTCGAAGGCACTCAACGTTTCGGCCAGATGCCGCAACAGCAGCCCCAATAATTGACTTGGGCCTCCCCATTTCTCGCTCAATGCCGCCAGGTCGGTGGCTGGCTGGTCGATGTGTTTCTTGACCTGTTCCGGCAAACGCAGATTGATGCCGATGCCGATCACCGCTGCGCTTGGGCCTTCCATGTCGCCCTGCAATTCGATCAATATGCCTGCCAGCTTGCGATACTTGCCCTCATAGTGCACAACAAGATCATTGGGCCATTTCAGTTGCATCTCGGCCAAGCCAAGGCTGCGCATGGCGCGTATCAGGGCCACGCCCACCGCCAGGCTCAAACCGGAAAGCGCAGCAGCACCGGACTGGAATCGCCACAACAGTGAGAATGTCAGGCTGGCTCCCAGGCCCGCCTGCCAGATACGACCCCTGCGGCCACGCCCCCGGGTTTGCAGCGAGGCTGCCACGCAACTGGCATGCGCGGCATTCTGCGCGGCCAGCTTCATCAGGTAGCTGTTGGTCGACTCCAGATGATCATGCACCTCCAGCTTGAACCATGCCCGCTGTTCGCCTATGGCTTCCAGCACCAGCTCGCGCTCCAATAGCTGGATAGGCTCCGGCAGACGATAACCCCTGCCGCGCACCGAAAATATCTCGACGCCAAGTGCTTCCGCTTCCTGCAGCGCGTTCCACACTGTCGTACGCGACACCTTGAAATGCTGTGCGATGTCTTCGCCGGAATGGAAACGGCCGTCCGCCAGCAAACGTAAAATAGGGAAAGTAAGCGTATTCATTTTGGGTTTGGTATTTGTCTTGGATATTAGCACAGCAAGACAAGTCCTTAACCCCGCCTGTAGCGTGTAAAATACGCAAATTAAATTTGTCGTGAATACCATGTCTTCAGAAAAAACACCGAACGCCCCTGCCGCCAACTTCATCCGCAACATCGTCGAGCACGACCTGGAGCAAGGCACCTATAAAACCCGCCACTGGGGTGGCTGCCCAGGCGATGCCGAGCACCATGCCAAGGGCGAGCCAGATCCGGCGAAGATCCGCACACGTTTCCCGCCAGAGCCGAACGGCTACCTGCACATCGGCCACGCCAAGAGCGTGTTCCTGAATTTCGGCCTGGCGCGCGATTACGGCGGCGTCTGCCACATGCGTTTCGACGACACCAACCCGGAGAAAGAAGAACAGGAATACGTCGACAGCATCACCGACATGGTGCAATGGCTGGGTTTCGGCTGGGATAAATTCGGCGCTTCGCATCTCTATTTCGCCAGCAACTATTTCGACTTCATGTACCGCGCTGCGGAAACCCTGATCGAAGCCGGCCATGCCTATGTCGACCAGCAGACCGCCGACGAGATGCGCGCCAACCGCGGCACGCTGACCGAACCCGGCAAGAACTCGCCCTACCGCGACCGCAGCCCAGCCGAGAACCTCGCCCTGTTCCGCGAGATGCGCGACGGCAAGCACGCGGAGGGCAGCATGATCCTGCGCGCCAAGATCGACATGGCCTCGCCCAACATCAACCTGCGCGACCCGGCCATCTACCGCATCCGCCGCGCCACGCACCACAACACCGGCGACAAATGGTGCATCTACCCGATGTACACCTTCGCCCACCCGATCGAGGACGCGCTGGAG
>PHCD01000034.1 GCA_002842135.1 Betaproteobacteria bacterium HGW-Betaproteobacteria-8
TTTGTACTTCCTTACTAAAAATTGGGAGGCACCCTAAAAGTTTGCTTGTTCAAGAACCCGTCGGTGTTACCAGCAGAAAATCGAAAACCAAACGCCTAGAGAGCGTTATACTGACATGACAAGCAGCCGTCAACATTTATTTTCACAAGATTCCTGTTTATTTTCCGACATTTAGCTCAGGAAGGCTGATTCTTCGCCCAAAATGGCGTTGTAAAGCGCAGAAAACTGTGAAAGAGATCAAAGGTCTTCGCCCAGGAAGCCCCCGCTTTGATGTGCCCACAATGCAGCATATAGACCACCGTTTTTCAGCAATGCCTGGTGGTCACCTTCTTCCACGATGCGACCTTCATCCAGCACGATCAGCCGGTCCATGGCGGCAATGGTGGAAAGCCGGTGGGCAATCGCCACCACGGTCTTGCCTTCCATCAGGCGGTAAAGACTGCTTTGAATGGCAGACTCGACTTCGGAATCCAGGGCGCTGGTCGCCTCATCCAGCAACAGGATGGGCGCATCTTTCAGCATGACGCGCGCGATGGCGATACGCTGACGCTGCCCGCCGGACAGTTTCACGCCACGCTCACCGACATGCGCATCGTACCCCTTGCGATCCTTGGGATCGCTCAGTTTTTCAATGAATTCATCCGCCTCTGCACGTTTAGCCGCCAACAACATATCCGCCTCCGTTGCATCCGGCCTACCGTACAGGATGTTTTCACGCACCGAACGGTGCAACAGCGAGGTATCCTGCGTGACCATGCCGATATTGGCACGCAGGCTGTTTTGCGTGACTTGGGAGATATCGGTGCCGTCAATCAGGATGCGGCCGCCTTCCACATCGAAAAATCGCAACAACAAATTGACAATAGTCGACTTGCCGGCCCCCGAGCGCCCCACCAGTCCGACTTTTTCCCCAGGCCGGATATGCAGCGAAAACTGATCGAGTATCTTGCGTTTGCCGCCATAAGAAAAATCCACGGCCTCGAATTGCACTTCTCCGCGCTCCACATGCAAATCCGGCGCATTCGGCACATCTACCACCTTGTGCGGCAATGACAGGGTATTGACGCCATCCTGCACCGTACCGACCTGCTCAAACAACGAAGTCATTTCCCACATCACCCAATGCGAAATACCGTTCAACCGCAGGGCCATGGCCGTCACGGCCGCAATGCCGCCGATGCCGATCTCGCCCCGGGTCCAGAGCCAGAGCGCAATGCCGCAACTGCTGATGATAAGCAGCATGCTCAATATATGATTGACGACCTCGACCGCGGTCACCAGGCGCATCTGCTTGTGCACCACCTGCAAGAATTCCTGCATGGCATACCTGGCATAACCCGCTTCACGCCCCGCGTGCGAGAACAGTTTGACGGTGGCAATATTGGTATAGGCATCGGTGATGCGACCCGTCATCAGTGAGCGCGCATCGGCCTGCGATTGGGAAACGCGCCCCAGGCGCGGCACGAAGTAACTGAGCGAAGCTATGTATAAAGCCAGCCAGCAGAGAAAAGGCAGGATCATCCACAAATTGAAACTGCCGACTATCAGCACCAGCGTAATGAAGTAGATGCTGACAAAAACCAGGATGTCGGCCATGATGAACCACATATCGCGCACTGCCAGCGCCGTCTGCATGACCTTGGCGGCGACACGGCCGGCGAACTCATCCTGGTAAAAACTCATACTCTGGCCCAGCATCAGGCGATGGAAATTCCAACGCAAACGCATGGGGAAGTTACCGGCCAGGCCCTGATGTTTGATGAAACTCTGCAAACCGATGAGGGCAGGGCTCAAAAGTAGTATGACGGCCAGCAACAGAAGCTTGTCGCCCTCCTGCTCCCACAGCAGGGCAGGGGGGATCGCGGTCAACCAATCCACGATCTTACCCATCATGGCAAACAATATGGCCTCAAAAGCGCCTATACCTGCCGTCAACAGGGTCATCAGCGCAAGATGGGCTCTCAGGCCCTGGGTACCGGCCCAGACAAATGCCCAGAAACTGCTGGGCGGCGCTGTGAGCGTCGCTTCAGGAAAGGGATAAAGCAGTTTTTCAAACCAACGGAACATGAGCCAGCTTCTGATTAAGTGGATGTATGAGCTATTTTCGCTCAAGCAGGTTCATTAAGGGAATCTCTTCCAATTAATTTGTCATTTACCATTTGTGCTTTTATTTACGATAGACGGTTGAGCCCGAGCCCTTAGTTTGGCAACATAGGCCTTTACAAAAACCTGCTGGATATACCATGCCCCTGTCCTATCAAAATAAATACTGGCGAAGCATATACTGGATCCCCCTGCTGCTCTCTGTCACTGCTTGCAGTAGCGTGGACAAATACAACCCGTTCAGCGATGAAAAGCCTGCCGAGGCCTATAAACCGGCCAACGCCACAGAATACCTGTGCGAAGGCAACAAGCGTTTCTTCGTCAGGATGCTAGCCAAGGAAAATGCCGTCTGGCTCATTTATCCGGATCGGGAAGTCAGGCTGGAGGCTGCTGGTGAAGGCAGCAACCGCTACACCAACAGCGTTGCTGTGCTGGAAATCAATGGTGAGGCGTCCAGCCTGAGTGATGGGCCTAATATCAACTACAGCAGTTGCAAGGCTGTCAGTACGACTCAATAGGCAGTTCATTCACGCAGTTCTGTCGCCTTGCCGTTGCCATAACCCGACAGAATCTGCGCTTCATTTGCACCAGCCATCACCCAATAAAGTTTTTATCCATATGATTTAAATAAGAATTTAAATCATATTTGAACATCTGGCCTGCTTATTGCAATAACTTGAACATGAACTCATTGATTGAGGTCGCGTTTAAAAACACTATAAGGAGATCAGATGAATTCGGCTAACAAAATCATGGTGAGAAAAATCATGGCAAGCCTGCTGCTTGCCAGCTTCCTGAGTGGCTGTGCAGGCATGTCCCAGCGTCAAAAGAACGCCGCTACCGGTGCTGCCATCGGCGGTGTCGCCGGGGCGGTCCTGACCGGCGGCAGTTCACTGGGAACGGTCGGCGGCGCTGCCATCGGCGGCGTTATCGGTCACGGTGTCGACAGCATGCATAAATAGCACTGTCACCCCGCGGCAACATACCAAGCTGTTGAATTGAAAGGGAACATGCCCGGCATGTTCCCTTTCGTCGCTTTTCAACGACAACCCGGCCAGTTATTTAGAATAGCTTTAATACTTGCCTAACGCTCCGTGCGTTCAATCCCCAGCAACTTGAGAATATATTTTTCAAAAATCGGTTCGGAATTGCCACGCTTCATCTTGTAGATGAAGTATTTCTCGAATGCGATCTTGGCCAGATGCACCCATTTACCCTTGCTGTACCAATTCATGTTTCTGGGTGGGATTTGCGGCAATGCGACAAAGACTGCACCGGTATTACCCATATCGGCCAGGCAGATGGCATTCCAGGTTGCCTTGCTCTCAACCGGCTTGCCGGCCAGTTCTGCCGTGATGTTATCGACTATGGCCGTTACCATGGTTTCTATCATATAGCCGGTTTTCGGCGCCCCGGTAGGTATGGGGGTCACCTCTACCGGCGGGATGGCGACGCAGACACCCGCCGAGAAGATATTGGGATATTTCAAACTGCGCTGGTGTTCATCAATCAAGACAAAACCGCGCGGATTGCACAATCCTTCCACAGCTGCCACGGCATCCACACCCTTGAATGAGGGTAGCATCATGCTGTATTTGAACGGCAGTTCGTGCTCTTTTTTGGGTTGCCCGTCGTCATCCACCTCGGTCACATACATTTTCCCGGCTTCGACTTTGGTCACCCTGGCATTGGTAATCCATTTGATATCGTTATGACGGAAATCGCTCTCCAGCATGGACTTGGAATCCCCCACACCGCCCAGCCCCATATGCCCGATATAAGGTTCGCTGGTGACAAAGGTCATCGGCACCTTATTGCGCAGTTTGCGTTTGCGCAGATCACGATTGAGGATAAAGGCAAATTCATAGGCCGGCCCGAAGCAGGAGGCGCCGGGCATGGCACCGATAACGACTGGACCCGGATCCCGCACGAAATCCTGATAATAACGCCATGCCTGTTCGGCATGGTCGATCGTGCAAATCGATCGGGTATGCCCCTCCGGACCTGAACCCGGCACTTCCTCAAACATCAGCTTGGGGCCGGTGGTAATCACCAGATAATCGTACCGCACACTGCTGTCATCCGCCAGGAACAGCGTACTATTCTCCGCGTCGATGCGCTGCACGCGCTGCGCGATGAAATTGATACCTTTTTTCTGCAGATAGGGCTGCAGCGGGAAAGTGATGCTTTTGCGATTGCGCCAGCCCACCGCCACCCACGGGTTGGATGGTACGAACTGAAAGTAGTCGACCGCATTCACCACAGTAACCTTGTGCGATTCATCCAGCTTTGCCCTCAACTCGTAAGCGGCCGGCATGCCGCCGGTACCTGCTCCCATGATCACAATATGAGCCATTCTCAATTCCTTTCCTTAAGGTAATTCAATACAAGCTACTGTCCTGATTGCATATCCTTGTTAAAAATCGTCAATACACTTTCATCCAGTTTCCCTGCCAATGCAGCCAGCCGAATCTGATTCAGCACCTGATTCACTTTGGCCTGTGCCAGTGCCAGCTCTGCATTGGCCACATCATTTTCTGCATTGATGACATCCAGCGTGGTACGGTCGCCGACCTGATGGCCCAGTGTGGTCGCATCCAGACGCAGCCTGCTGGCTTCAGCCGCCTGCGCCAAAGCCTGCACGCGACCGCTGCCCGCCTTCAGGTTAAGCCAGGTAGCGCGCACCGCCTGCGCGACCTGCTGGCGTGCAAGCGCCATCTCGGCATCGGCCTTTTCCGCCAGGCGCAGCGCCTCTTCTTCCTTGGCACCGCGATATCCGCCGGTGAACAGGGGCACGGATACCTGCACACCGATCAGGCCGCTGGTCTGCGCGTTGCTAGCTGAACCGAAGTCACCATGACCGCTCACATAATCACGACCGGCCTGGGCAATCGCATCCAGTTTCACTGAAGATTCCAGCGTGAATTTTTTCGCTTCCTGCCTGGCCACATCACCCGCAATCGCTTTCATGCGGATATCGGCATTGCCGCTCTCCGCCTCCCTGATCCATTCATCCATCGGTCTTTGCAGCAGGTCTTCGCTCACGCGTTGCGGCAATAATGCAAACAACCGTTCCGGCGAAAGACCGGTGCTGTCGGCCAGGATGTTCTTCCTGGTTTCGACTTCCATTTCCGCATAAAGCACCTGGGCCTTCACAGCTGCCAGCCGCGCTTCGGATTCATGAGTATCGGTAATCGGGGTGGCCCCGAGTTTGAACCTGTCCTGCATTTCTGTCGTCAGGCGTTCAACTGCCCGCAGTTGCTGCTGCAGCACACGCAAGGACTCTTGTGTCATGGCCAGGTCGAAATATTTTTCCGCAACACTCAACATCAGCGACTGCCGTGCTGCGTTCCAGTCAAGGTCGGACTGGTCGGCGGACATCAGCAACTGTTGCTGCTCGGCCCTGCGCTTGGGGTCATACAAGGGCTGAGTAGCTCTCAAGGCCCAGTTATGAGAGGTTCCACTGTTGATGGAGGTGCTGAAAGCGATATCCTCGGACTGGCCAAAACCGGGACCTGAAAACTGCACGCCGCGCGTATTCGATTCGTCATGCGCAATCCCGGCACCTGCACTCAGCACCACATTCGGCCGCCACAAGGCTGCTGCCTGTTTCTGTCTTGGCTCAACCACACCATGACCGGCTTCCGCCACAGCGTATTCGCGGTCATTGCCGATAGCGCCCTGCCAGGCTTCCATCAGGTCGATGGCCTGTGCTGACGAGGCGTACAGGGCAAGCAGCAAACAGCTACTCGTCGTTGCAACACGTATGCCCATCTCGCGTATACCCATCTTAAGCGGCCTAGTTACCGGCATTGAAACCAAGCTTGCGCATGATGTTCTCCATCAGGCACCAGCGCGTAAAACCACTTTGCAGCAGATTGGCACCGACAAAGAGCGTGAAAGCCAGCCACCATTCACTGACGAAGACCGGGCTTGAAGGTGCGCCCAGCGCCACGGACAGCAGAATGAAAACACCAGCTACGATACGTACAACTTGCCATGAGGTCATTATTGAGTCTCCTTTTCACACATCATGAAATGGCCTGCAGACGGTTTCTGTAAGCCATGTAATAAAGCATCGGTATCACCACCAGCGTCAGGACGGTGGAGACCAGGATGCCGAAAATCAGCGAAATGGCCAATCCGTTAAAGATCGGGTCATCGAGGATAAAGAACGCGCCCAGCATGGCGGCCAGCGCCGTCAGCACGATGGGCTGCGCGCGCGTAATGGCCGATTGCACAATGGCTTGTTCAAACGCCATGCCCTCACGCACCTGCAGATTGATGAAGTCCACCAGCAGTATGGAGTTGCGCACGATGATGCCGGCCAGCGCGATCATGCCGATCATGCTGGTCGCCGTGTATTGCGCACCAAGCAGGGCATGGCCCGGCATGACGCCAATGATGGTCAGCGGTATCGGCGCCATGATAATCAGCGGCGTCAGGTAGGAACCGAACTGCGCGACCACCAGCAGATAGATCAGGATCAGCCCCACAGCATAGGCGGCACCCATGTCGCGGAAAGTCTCGTAGGTGATCTGCCATTCCCCGTCCCACTTGATGGCATAGTGACGGTAGGTATCCTCCGGCTGGCGGATGAAATATTCCTGCAGCGGCTGGCCGTTCGGTGCGACCAGGCCCTGTATATCGCCGCGCATGGCGAACATGCCGTAGAGCGGGCTATCCAATTTGCCGGCCATATCGCCTACCACCATAGTCAACGGCAGCAGGTCCTTGTGGAAAATGGGTTCCTGACGTGTAGTCTCGGCGATGTTCACCAGTTCGCGTATGGGTACCAGCTTGCCCGCCTGCGAACGCACGGTGAGTTGCAGCAGGCTGTCGAATTCGCCATGCCGTTCGGGCGGCAGCAGAATCTGGATGGCGGCCGGATACTTGCTCTGGTCATGCAAATAACTTGCTTCTTCTCCGCTCAGGCCGGCACGCAGGGTCGAGACTATCGATTCCTGCGAGATACCCAGCATCGCCGCCTTGCGCCTGTCCACGCTCAATTGCAGCTTGGGTGCCTCAGCGATGGTGCTGTCGTCCACGTCCACCACATACTCGGTCTGCTCAAACACGGCCCGCACCGCCTTGGCTACCTGATGCCTGCCGGCAGCAGCCGGGCCATAGATCTCCGCCACAATAGGCGAAAGTACCGGCGGGCCTGGCGGCACTTCCACCACTTTGACATTGGCATTGAAACGCTTGCCGATTTCCTGCAATGCAGGGCGGATGCGGGCAGCAATCACATGACTTTGATCCTTGCGGTCATCCTTGCCGGCCAGGTTGACTTGGATATCACCCACCTCGCCGCCGGAACGCAGGTAATACTGGCGCACAAGACCGTTGAAATTGATCGGTGCGGCAGTTCCCGCATAGGCCTGGTAGTTAGTCACTTCCGGCACCATAGCCAGATGGGCACCCAGTTCATGCAGGAGGGCTGCGGTTTTTTCCACCGGCGTACCTGCCGGCATATCCACCACCACCTGAAACTCGGATTTGTTGTCGAATGGCAGCATCTTCAGCTGCACCAGGCCCAACACCGGCAACAGTACCGACAGCAGAATCAGCACTGCGACCGCCAAACCCAGCAGCTTGCGATTGCGGGCACCGCGTTCGCTATCGAGCAAAGGATTGAAAACCCGCTCGAAAAGACGCGTAATGCCGGCAATGATCCTGCTCTGGGCTGGGGCGTGCTCATGCCCGGCTTTCAGCCACAAACGTGCAAGCCAGGGCGTGACAACAAAGGCTACAGCCAACGATAGCAGCATGCCCATGCTGGCATTAATCGGGATAGGGCTCATGTAAGGCCCCATGAGACCAGTGACAAAAGCCATAGGCAACAAAGCGGCGATCACCGTCAGCGTTGCCAGTATGGTCGGGCCGCCCACCTCATCCACCGCGCCTGGAATCAGTTCCAGCAAGGTTTTTTCAGGGAATAATTGCTGGTGCCGGTGAATGTTTTCCACGACGACAATGGCATCGTCCACCAGTATGCCGATGGAGAATATGAGGGCAAACAGCGAGACGCGATTGAGCGTAAAGCCCCAGGCCCAGGAGGCGAACAAGGTTGCCGTCAAGGTCAGCACTACCGCCAAGCCGACAATGGCCGCTTCGCGTTTTCCCAATGCGATGAACACCAGGGCCACGACTGAAGCCGTCGCAAACAGCAGCTTGGTAATCAGTTTCTTTGCCTTGTCGTTGGCAGTCTCGCCATAATTGCGGGTTTCCACCACCTGTATGTCATCAGGAATAACGGTATTGCTCAGCACTTCCATCCGCTGCTTCAGCGCATTGGCGACATCAATGGCATTCTCGCCGGCTTTCTTGGTGATGCTGACAGTGACTGCCGGGTACTCCTGCGCACCTTCCCCGGCTTGGCCCAGCCAGACATAACTGGAGGCAGGCAAGGGGCCATCGACCACCTCGGCAACCTCTCTCAGGAACACCGGTTTGGCGTTATGCACGCCAACAATCAACTCGCCAACATCCTGCGCATTGGTCAGGAACTGGCCGGCAGCTATTTCCACGCGCTGATTGCCAGACAGCAGGTCACCTACCGGCATACCCATATTGGCCGAGCTTAATGCAGCACGTAAATCCGCTACCGTAACACCGGAACTCACCATGCGTTCTGGACTGATCAGCACCTGGATCGCCCGGCCAGCCCCACCAGTAGTTTCCACTTCGCGCGTACCAGCGACATGCTTGAGGTCCGCTTCGATACTATGCGCCAGGCGGTTCAACGTATCACTGCCGACATCCGGACGTTTGCTGTAAAGCGTGAAGGTCATGATCGGCACATCGTCAATGCCTTTGGGCTTGATGATAGGATCCAGCACACCCAGGTTGGCTGGCAGCCAATCCGCATTGCTGCGCAATGTATCATGCAGGTGCACCAGCGCATCGTTGCGCGGCACACCGACCTTGAATTGCACGGTGATAATGGCCACACCATAACGCGAGACCGACATCACGTGCTCAACGCCATGCATTTGCGCCAGAACCTGCTCGGCAGGTATAGCCACCATCTGTTCGACATCCGGGATGGCTGCGCCTGGGAACGGGATAATGACGCTGGCCATGGTGACATCAATCTGCGGCTCTTCTTCCCTGGGCGTCATCATCACGGCAAAAACACCCAGCAGAAAAGCCACTAAAGCCAGCAGGGGTGTAATACGCGCATTCTGAAAATATCCGGCAATACGGCCGGACACTCCCAGAGGCCCGGGAGCCTGATTTTGTTGTGATGGTAAATGATCGCTCATGTTCGATCCTGCATCAGTGAACGCTGGCAGCGATTTGTGGATCGAGCGCTATGCGCTCGCCGGAAGAAACCCCGCTGAGCACTTCCACCTGGTCTCCATCGGGACCGCCCAGCCGTATCTGCCGCAGCAAAGGTTTCCCTGCTGCGTTCAACACATACAAACCGGTCATTTCAGCACGCCTGACTACTGCAGACGCCGGCACCAGAATCCTGCCAGCACCATCCTGTTCCATCGCCACGGCTTGCAAGCTCACGCGCGCGAACATGCCAGGGCTGACCCCTTGCAGGTCTGCGGGCAAGGTCAGGCGCAATGTTCGGGTATGCGTGCTGGGGTCGGCCGACGGCAAAAGCTGGGTGCGTACCGGCTGAATAATGGCAGGAGAAGCAAGTCCCGGAATTTCAATCTGGATGCTGACGTTTGCATTGCCGTCCATAGCCGCAGCCAGGCTTTGCGGGATGGAGGCATTAACGCGTAATTCCGTTGGATCGTAGAGCGTCATCAGGGCCTTGCCCGGCAAGGCGATGTCGCCCACTTCAGCCAGCAGCTCGGAAATCACGCCGCTATAAGGAGCCTGCACGACATTGAAGCTTTTCTGGGTTTTGGCAATACCGGCCTGCGCTACCTGACTATTGACCTGTGCCTGGGCGGATTTGAATTTTGCCTGTGCCTGTTCCAGTGCCGCCTCGCTGATGTAGTTCTTGGCATATAGCTGCTGTTGGCGTTCATATTCCTGCCTGGCCAGATTCAGCTGCGCCTGTGAGGCTGCAAGCAGTGCATCGGCGGCAACAGCACCCTGACTAGCCTCTCTGGCATCCAGGCGCACCAGCAACTGGCCGCTTTTCACCTGGTCGCCAGCAGCCGCATTCAGCTCGACTATCGTGCCCGGCACCTGCGCTGCGATCATGGTTTGCCTGATTGCTTCCACGGTACCGTCGTACCTGCGTGCAGCGGCCTGCTGTGAACTGCCGACCACCAGGGTGCGCAATTGCGGCGTGCCGGTTTTTGCCGCTTCTGCCGCCTGCAGCTGGGCAGTTACAAACCACAACAGGCTCGCCGCGATGACCAACAGGCTGGAATAACGCAAGAATGTTGGCGCACTGAACAAGCGGCCTGAATACGATGACTGGGGCAAAGCACTTTTGTTATTCATTTGCGGCCCACCTCTCGACAAGATTGGCAGAACAATCCGTACAGCAGCTGCATCACCGCCAGCGCTTCAGCACTGGTTATCGAATAGTATATCTGTTTGCCTTCACGCCTGGTGCTCACCAGCTTTGCCTGCCGCAGCACGGTCAACTGCTGGGACAACGAGGGTTGCAGCAGGCCCAGCCCCTGCTCCAGATCACTGACACATTGCTCGCCTTGGGTAAGCTGGCAAAGCAACAACAGGCGATCCGGGTTGGCCAGCACCTTGAGCAAAGCACTGGCCTTGTCACTCGAATCGCGCATGGCAGCCAAATCGATGGCCTCTACACTGACGTTCATCCTACACCCTGCATAAAATATAGTAAAAATATAATATATAAATTTCTATAATAAAACAACAGGTGCATGCAAGTTCATGCGAATAAGTGGTGTCATGAATTCAGCATCACGCCGGAAGGCTGGCCAAGACTGAGGTTTAGCCGTTATTGAATTGTCGCCACTTGATGGGATGGCATGCGCACAAGCTCATGCCCAAGGCCGAAACGAATCAGGCTTTGCTTCTGAAGGTAAGGACCAGCACATCCCGGTAGGCTGGCTTGTTCGTGTCGATTTGTTCTACCGGCGTCACCCCGTGCATGCAGCGATGATCATTGACCACCGCGATATCCAGCGGGTCGGTCAGTGTAAAACTGTCCAGGTTGCGCAACTCGAGGTCATGCATCGTGGTAGTACCGCTTGAGATGTTGACCCGCTGCACCATCATGACCAGCACAAAATCCACACCATCGCGATGCACGCCTTCCGGGGTAGGTTTGCCGTGATACTTCTCATTCGCCTCGATACGGAACTGGTGCAGTTCAATATGCCAGGCCGGCGCGGGCTTCAGGGTGCTGAACAACTGAAGGGCGAATTTCAGTACGCTCTGCATGCAATTACTGCCCAGAACCTCCTGCGAGATCGGTTCAAACTCCCTTGCCACTCCGCCGTTCAGACGATTGTAATCCAGGCTCTGGTAATGCGGCTGATGCGGTTCCTGTTTGATGGAACCGGGAACATTGCCGGCGCTCATGACAGCATAACGACGACGACGATACCTGCCGCCATCCGCCATGTATTGATCCAGCGGCATGTCATTCCAGCTGGCGGCAAATGCTGTCCAGTCACTCAACGCCTGGGGATCATCGGATTGCAGCAGCCCGCGCACCTGGTCACCGGGCGCGTAACAAAAGCCAACCTGTTCAACCCGGTTGACTATCTGGGTTAACAAGGAATCATTGATCACTGCATCTGCCATCCAAATTACCACCTTTAATTGTTTATTTTAGCTGATGAAGCATAGTCTTATCAGGGTTTTTTCAATCCGGTCATTTGATGCCGCCACCAGCCTGAAAATGCTTGACGCTCACCAGCAAAAAACGAATGATTAAGCCATGAGACGCTCACATGCCACCCAGGATTCATCGTGCTTGCCAGCCTGCTACGCCTGATTTGCAATCTGCTATTCCGTGTCCGCCTGCATGGCCAGGCCAGCCCGGCAAAAAATGGCAGGCTGCTTATCATTGCCAATCACGAGTCCTTTCTCGATGGCCTGCTGCTCGGCCTCTATCTGCCGTTCCGGCCCACTTTCGTCGTCCATACCACCGTCCTGGATTGCTGGCTGTTCCGCCAGTTCCTTCGTCTGGTGCCCCATCTGGCGGTTGATCACACCAGTCCACTCGGCATCAAGAAAATCATCCGCCTGATTGAATCCGGCGAACCGGTCGTCATCTTCCCGGAAGGGCGCATCACCAATACCGGCAGCCTGATGAAAATTTATGAAGGCCCGGCATTTGTCGCTGCCAGGACAGGCGCCACCATATTACCGGTACGCATACAGGGTGCCGCGCATTCCCGCTTCGGGCGGCTTTCAAAAGACTTTCCGAGAAAATGGCTGCCGAAAATCGATATCTGGTTCATGCCGACCAGCCATATCGCAATGCCGCAGGCACCCCACGGCAAGCAAAGAAGAAAGCTTGCCGGTGAGGCCCTGTGCCGGCTGACGCAGGAGATGCTGGCCGCCTCACAGCCCGCCACAACGCTGTTCGGCGCATTGCTCGGCGCCATCCGGCTGCACGGCAAAAAAGCCCAGTTGATTGAAGACATGAAGCAAACCCGCGACAACTATGCCAGCCTGTTGAAGAAAAGCCTGGCACTGGGGCGCCTGATTGCCAAAATCAGCCAGCCTGATGAAACAGTGGGGGTGCTCATGCCCAACGTCAATACCACCGTGAGCCTGATATTCGGCATGAGTGCCATGCGCCGCACTCCCGCCATGCTCAATTACACAGCCGGGGCACAAGGCATAGCCAACGCCTGTACTGCTGCAACGATCAACACCATCGTCACCTCCAGGCAATTCCTCGAAGCCGCCAATCTGGTCGAAACGGTCGCAGACATTCCGAACGTGCATATCGTCTACCTGGAAGACATGCGCAACAGCTTCAAGTTGATGGACAAGCTCTGGCTGCTGCTGTTTGCGCTACGCTTCCCGCAACGTGCCGAACAGTCCTGCAATCCTGATTCGCCCGCCGTGGTGCTTTTCACTTCCGGCTCCGAAGGCAAGCCCAAGGGCGTGGTACTAACGCACCGCGCCATACTCTCCAACGTGGCGCAAATCCGGGCAGTCATCGACTTTTCGCCAGCGGACAAATTTTTCATGGCACTACCGCTGTTCCACGCCTTCGGTTTTACCGCAGGGGCAATACTGCCGGTCGTCAGCGGCACCAGACTGTTTATTTATCCCTCCCCGCTACACTATCGCCTGATTCCAGAAATCATCTATGACCGCGGTTGCACCGTAGTTTTCGGCACCAGCGCCTTCCTCGGATACTATGCGAAATTCGCCCATCCCTACGATTTCCATAAGGTGCGATACGTTGTCGCCGGTGCAGAAAAACTCAATGAAGAAGTACGCAAAATCTGGATGGATAAATTCGGCATACGCGTGCTGGAAGGCTATGGCACCACCGAATGTGCGCCGGTGCTGGCGGTCAACACTCCGATGTTTTACCGTGCGGGTACTGTCGGCAACCTGCTGCCGCTGTTGCAATTCCGGCTGGCCGACGTGCCCGGCATAGATCGCGGCGGTTTGCTGCATGTGAAGGGCCCCAATGTCATGCTGGGCTATTATTTTTACGAGCAGCCGGGGCAACTGGCGACCACCAGCTCCGAGTTCGGTTCCGGCTGGTATAGCACCGGCGACATCGTCGACATTGATGAGAACGGCTTTGTGCACATCCTCGGCCGCGTCAACCGCTTTGCCAAGGTCGCAGGGGAAATGGTTTCACTGGAAACGGTCGAGCACATCGCCCGCCAAGCCTCGGCCGCCCACCAGCATGCGGCCAGCACACAAAGCGACCCACAGCGTGGCGAGAATATCCTGCTATTCACCACCGACCAGCACCTGCAACGCCATGACCTGCAACAAGCGGCACATGAGCTGGGGCATCCAGAGATCGCAATCGCGAGAAAAATCATTATCGTCCCCGAACTGCCGCTGCTAGGCAGCGGCAAGGTCGATTACGTCAGGCTCAAGCAAATGGCGGAATCGGTTGCATGAAGCGCCGTGATTTCCTGGGCGGCCTGGCTGCCACGGCTATTGCAGCACTGGGCTACTCCGCCTATCGCTACTGGCCCGAAGCAGGATTCATCAACCCATGCCTCGGCGGCCTGCCGGGCCATATCCTGCAGCATCCGCTTTATCAAGAGATCTGGGCCGGTATTGACCCGTCACAGGTATGGGATTGCCATGTGCACATGATTGGCACCGGCGACTCCGGTGTACCTGACGCACCCTGGCACAGCCAGGAAATGGACAGTTATCGCCACCCGCTCCTGGGCCTGCAAAAATACTTCTACATGAATGGCGCCTGCGTCACAGCAGAGCAGGTAGATCAAAGCGTGGTAGCGCGCCTGCTTGCATTAAGCAGGGAAATGCCGCCTGGTTTCAAGGTCATGCTGCTGGCCTTTGACTGGTGGCATGACGAGCAAGGACGAGCGCAGCCAGCGCAATCCTCCCTGCATATCCCCAACACTTATGTCTCCAGCATGGCGCAAGCACAGCCGGATTTATTTGAATGGATAGCCTCCATTCACCCCTACCGGCCGGACGCCATTGATGCGCTACAGCAGGCAAAGGCTGAGGGGGCAAGGGCTGTCAAATGGCTGCCGCAAGCCATGAACATTGATCCGCTGACAGCCCGATGCCAACGTTTTTACCAAGCCTGTGTCGACCTGAAACTGCCCATCATCTGCCATGGGGGCCGGGAATTTGCGCTACCCGGCGGCATGCACGGCCTTGCCAACCCATTAAGGCTGCGTCGTGCGCTGGATGCAGGCGTCAAAATCGTTGTGGCGCATTGCGCCACCTACGGTGACGATGTCGACCTGGATGCTGGCGCGCACGGGCCGCGCCGCAAGAGTTTTGACCTGTTCGCACGCCTGATGGATGAATCCCGCTACGAGAAACAGCTATTTGGTGATTTGTCATCGCTGACATTGCGCAATCATCAATGGGCCCTGGCACCACTGTTGCAACGGGCCGACTGGCATCATCGCCTGCTCAACGGTTCAGACTATCCCTTGCCCGGCATCATGCCGGCTACAGATACGGCAAACCTGCAACGGCAAGGCCTGCTCGATGCCGACGCAGTCAAGTTTCTGCAAGCAATCAAACCCTATAATGCCCTGCTTTTTGATTTCGCCTTGAAACGCCTGCTTCGTTCTGGGAACATCCGATTCGCTCCAGGCATTTTCCAAACCCGCCAATTCTTTGAAAGCTGAATCATGTCGGCCCACAGATCCAAGGTACCCGAGTCATACCCACTCTTTTCACGCGGGATGACGGCCGTATTGATTGCCCAATTCATTTCTGCATTTGCCGACAATGCGCTTCTATTTGCTGCGATTGCACTGCTGAAATCACAAATGGCAGAAGGTTGGCAGATTCCACTGCTACAACAATTCTTTGTCATCGCCTTCGTCCTGCTGGCGCCGTTTGTCGGCCCGTTCGCCGACACGTTACCCAAGGGGCGCGTCATGCTGATTGCCAACGGCCTTAAATTCCTCGGCGCCGCTGCCATGCTCACCGGCGTGCACCCCCTGCTTGCCTACAGCATGGTCGGCATGGGCGCAGCCGCCTACTCACCCGCCAAATACGGCATACTCAGCGAACTGGTCAGCACGGACAAGCTGGTCAAGGCCAACAGCTTGATGGAAGGTTCCACCATCGTTGCCATTCTGCTGGGCGCCATCATTGGGGGCCTGCTGGCCGACCACTCGGTCATCGTTGCCTTGAGCGCCATCACCGCCAGTTACCTGCTCGCCATGGTCGCCAACCTGTTCATCCCTTACCTTCCACCGGCCCATCCGCTCAACCATTGTTCGCCGCGCATCCTCACCAGCGATTTCATTCAGGCGCTCAACACCTTGTTTCGCGACAAGGATGCCCGCTTTTGCCTGCTCGGCACCGGCGTATTCTGGGGCGCTGGCGCGACACTACGACTGTTGCTGGTCGCCTGGGTACCGGCCGCCTTGCTGATTACCGACTTGAGTACCGCAGCCAACCTCAGCGGTGCCGTGGCCATCGGCATCGCACTCGGCGCCTTTGCCGCTGCCAAACTGGTGAGCCTGAAAACCGTCAATCGCTCGCTTCCCGCGGGCATACTGATAGGCGCACTGATCATGGCATTTGCTTACATTAATGATTTGTATGTCGCAATTGCCATGCTGGTACTGGTTGGCGCCTGCGGCGGCTTCTATGTAGTGCCGCTCAACGCCATGCTGCAGGACCGTGGCCACGCAACCACAGGCTCAGGCCACGCCATCGCCGTCAAGAATTTCTTCGAGAATCTCTGCATGCTGCTGATGATAGGCACTTACACGCTGATGGATAAAAGCGGTGTACCCATCATCACCTCCACGCTATTAATCGGCGTCATCATCGTGCTCGCCATTGGCCTCATTACCTATTTCCGTCTGAAACAAACAGCGGTCAGGTATTGACCTGGCGCAAAACAAAATGAATCTAATGAAAATCATGAGTGCCTTTTCATGACTTTAGGCACTGATGAAATACGTGTGCAGGAATAAAGTGACATCCACGTAATGCATCTGTGTCAAAGCAGCGCAGTACGAATCTCGATAAAGAAAGGAAATAACTATGTGGACTAAGCCAGCTGCTACCGAAATGCGTTTCGGTTTTGAAGTAACCATGTACGTTTGCAATCGCTAAGATCGCAAATTTGCATGAATGACGGCCCGTTGCATTTGAGGGGGAGCAATACTCTTTTTTACTTGCCCGTAAGCTGCAACCAGCAGCTAAATCTGGCGTCATACTACTTGTTATATTTTGGCAGTACTGACAAACGACGAGGCAAGTCAATAATTGACCACACTATTCATCTCTCATGGTGCACCGGCACTGGCCATTGAGCCGGGAGAAACCGGCAAATTGCTGTCCCGCTTGGCGGAATCCATACCTCGACCCAGCGCCATACTGGCTGTTTCCGCCCACTGGGACACGGCCCAGCCGCAAATCAGCAGCGCCAACAAGCCACAGACCATCCATGACTTCAGCGGCTTTCCGCCAGCGCTTTATCAAATGCAATACCCAGCACCGGGCGCACCGGGGCTCGCTGAAAAAACCGCTGCCCTGCTGCGTGAGGCAGGGTTCAGCGCCGAACTCGACGCCAGACGCGGCCTGGATCACGGCGCATGGGTGCCATTACGCCTGATATATCCAGACGCCGACATCCCGGTCACACAGCTTTCCATCCAGGGCCAGGCCGGACCTCAGGCTCACCTCGCGATGGGCCAGGCCATCGCCAGCCTGCAAGAGGACAATGTGCTCATTCTCTGTAGCGGCGCTGTCACACATAATTTACGCCACTTTTTCACTACGCAGCGGGATGCCGCAGTGCTGGATTACGTAACTGGATTTGCGGATTGGCTGGGGCAAAGAATTGCGACGGCAGATTATGCAGCGCTGGTCGATTATCGAAACAGCCCTTATGGACAACAAGCGCACCCGAGCGAGGATCACATCCTGCCTTTATTCGTGGCACTGGGAGCGGGCGAGGGAATGCCGGTGACGCGCTACCAGCCGGAAAACACCTACGGCATTCTGGCCATGGATGTTTACCACTGGTCAACTACTGCTGATTAGCAATAAAACCCTTGGGCAGCAGCACCCAGATCTTGCCGCGCTGCTTCATCGCGCCAGCCTTGCGGCCGGCCTCAGGCCCTGCACCCCAGTAGAAATCCGCACGCACCCCGCCCTTGATGGCCCCGCCCGTATCCTGCGCCATCATCAGCCGCTTGAACGGCTTCTGGCTGTTGGGATAAGTAGTCGAAAGGAACAGCGGGGCGCCCAGCGGGATATACCTGGGATCGATAGCCACGGTACGCTCAGCCAGAATCGGCACACCCAGCGCTCCTATCGGGCCGGGCAACCCTGTGGGCAGTTCGCGGAAGAAAACATAACTTGGATTGCTGTTGAGCAGTTCGCCCAGCTTATCCAGATTGTTGCGCGCCCAGTCCTTGATACCCTGCATCGAGGCCTTGTCCAGCGTCAGTTCACCGCGCTCCACCAGCAAACGCCCAATAGACTGGTAACCATGCCCATTCTGGTCGGCATAGCCCACAGGAACCCGCTCGCCGTTCTCCAATTGCACGATGCCGGAACCCTGCACCTGCAGGAAAAACAGGTCAATCACATCATCGACCCATAACAGCTCCTTGCCCTGCAGGGATGATGGCTGCTGTCCGATTTCTGCGCGGTTGTAATAGGGGATCAAACGGTTCTCGATCAAGCGCCCGCGCACCCTCTTGTTGGCGAGTTCCGGATAGACATCCGCCAGCTCAACGGTAATCAGGTCATCCGGCCGGCTATAGATCGGGTAAGGATACCTGGCGGACTTCTGGCGGCTGCCCTTCAGCAGGGGCTGGTAGTAACCGGTGATCAAACCCGTGTCGCTGCCATCCAGGTTGGTTGCCTGATAAACAGTGAAATGCTCTTTGAAATAGGTGCGAATGGCCGTGTTGCCGGGCTTGTTCAACCTGGCTGCCGCCTCACAGGCAGCTTGCCATTCGGCCCGGTTTTTCAATGTACTGCAGCCAAGCTGCCAGGCAGCCCAGGCCTGCGACAGGTCATCCTGTTTGAAGCCGTCGATATCTTCCCAGTCAACTGGCTTCAACACACTGTAATCGGTGGCCTTTACCGGCTCTGCCGGCTTGATGAGCGTATCCGGCTTAGCGCCATCAGGTATCTGGATTGGGGCAGGTTCGCTTGGGGCTGGTCCACTTGGCACCGCCTCCGACGGGCTGGGCGGCTCAGGCTTGACCTTTTGCCCGCCACAACCGGCAATGGCCAGCAGAAGCAATGAAAGACCGAGATTAAATTTGATGCGCTGAATAAATACTTGCATGAACTAGCCTGATCACAATCCGGCCACTGGGGCTAATGTAGGACTCTTGGCATGGACAGCGTGAAAGGCGGGATCTCTGCATCAAACTGCATACCGTCTTCCGCCGTCATGTGATAACTGCCTTGCATGGTGCCAACTGGCGTCGCGATTACGGTACCGCTGGTGTATTCGAACTGCTCACCCGGCTTGAGAAAAGGCTGCTCACCAACCACGCCCAAGCCGCGGACCTCCTGCACAACGTCGCTGGCATCGGTAATGACCCAGTGACGGCTGATCAGCTGTGCCGCCACACTGCCGGTATTGCGTATGGTCACCGTGTATGAAAAAACGTAACGCTGACTGGCATCATCCGACTGCTCTTCAATGTAAGCGGTCACTACCGTCACGGTAAATTCATAGCGATTGGCGGGCATCGGGTCTCTATTCAATCATTCCAGTGGTAGGTGAACTTGGCGCCGCAGAATACAATTTCTTCGGCATGCGGCCGGCGAGATAGGCATCGCGCCCGGCCTCGATCGCCTTCTTCATAGCGCCGGCCATGCGTATCGGATCGCGGGCAGCGGCAATCGCAGTGTTCATCAGCACGCCATCGCAACCCAGTTCCATGGCGATGGCCGCATCCGAAGCCGTACCGACGCCGGCATCCACCAGCACCGGTATCTTGGCATTCTCGATAATGATCTGCAGGTTCCACGGATTCAAAATGCCCATACCGGAACCGATCAGCGAAGCCAGCGGCATCACCGCACAACATCCAATCTCTTCCAGTCGCTTGGCAATAATCGGGTCGTCCGAGCAATAAACCATGACATCAAAGCCATCCTTGACCAGCGTCTCCGCTGCCTGCAGGGTTTCGATCATGTTTGGGTAAAGTGTCTTCGGGTCGCCCAGCACTTCCAGCTTGACCAGCTTATGGCCATCCAGCAGCTCACGCGCCAGGCGCAATGTGCGCACTGCATCATCAGCACTATAGCAACCGGCAGTATTGGGCAGATAGGTGAATTCTTCGGGTGGCAGAAAGTCCAGCAGCGAAGGTTCACCGGCGTTCTGACCGATGTTGGTGCGACGGATGGCTACCGTGACAATCTCGGCGCCGCTGGCGTCAATCGCCGCACGGGTCTCGGTAAAATCCTTGTATTTTCCGGTACCTACCAGCAAACGTGATTGGTAGGACTTGCCTGCAATATTCAGTGTATCCGTCATTTTCTTTTCATCCGCCGCCTACGGCGCCGACAATTTCCAGTTTATCGCCATCATTCAATAAGGTTTGTGCAAAGGTACTGCGCGTCACGATCTCGCCATTCTTTTCAATTGCCAGTCGCTTGCCTGTCAAACCGAGCTTTTCGACCAGATCGCCAACGTGCATACTGGCCACATCAAATTCTTTTGCCTTGCCGTTGATAATGAGGTGAATCATGGTGATTTATTTGCCTGTCTTTGAAGTACTTCACTTGCTATGTGCGCTATTTTACGTAGGTTAGCGCGCAATAGGCAAACTTAAATCCCCACACACTTGAGGATTAAACCGAAACGATTGCAAGCCACTGACGGAAGCCAGTTCAGCTAACAGTTAGCACCCAAGGTTTCACTATCAAGCCGAAATCCACCCGCAACACGCAGATATTTTTGACTATCAATTGCTAGTGGGTGAAGCGACCGCGTAAAATGCAGCCTGTGCGGGTGTAGTTCAATGGTAGAACGCCAGCTTCCCAAGCTTGATACGCGGGTTCGATTCCCGTCACCCGCTCCAGCCAGCTGTTTTCAGATCTCCACCATCTCAAAATCTTCCTTCCTGGCTCCGCATTCAGGACAAGTCCAGTTCGGCGGCACATCCTCCCAGCGGGTTCCTGGCGCAATGCCATCATCCGGCCAACCCTTTTCCTCTTCGTAAAGCCAGCCGCAAACGGTGCACATCCATGTTTTCATGATGGAACTCTCATTACTTTTACGTGGTTGATTTAAGTTAAAATAGCACATCAATCTTGCCAATGTCACAGTGTTCGCTTTGGTTTTGAACTAATGCCGACCAGATCCATCAAGTATTGACTCCTCGAACCGCTAACGATTGCCCATTTATGACTTTGATGCCACCCACCGTCCTCACCTTTGCCGCCACCGACCCAAGCAGCGGCGCAGGTCTGCAGGCGGACATCCTGACTTTTGCCAGCATCGGCTGTTACCCATTGTCGGTCGTCACAGCGATTACCGCGCAGGATACGTTAGGCGTTGAAAACGTCATGGTGTTCGATGCCGACTGGGTGAACGAACAGGCCAGAACCATCCTGGAAGACGTCCAGGTCTCCGCCTTCAAGCTGGGCATGCTGGGCAGCGTGGAGAATATCGCCGTAATTGCCGAAATCATGGCCGACTATCCGGATGTACCTTTGCTCATCGACCCCATCCTCTCCTCTGGACGTGGCGATGAACTGGCCAACGATGAAATGCAGGCCGCCATGGTTGACCTGCTCTTCCCGCAGGCCACATTGATCACGCCCAACAGCCTGGAAGCCCGCCGATACGCCTTCTCCGATGATACAGAAGAAGTCGAGAACACCTCCCTGGAAGAAAGCGCGCAGCGTCTGCTGGCCATGGGCCCGGAATATGTGCTGATTACCGGCACCCATGAACGCAGCTCCGAAGTCGTCAACACCTTGTACGGATCACAAGGACTGATCAAGGCCTATAACTGGGAACGCCTGCCTGGCAGCTATCACGGTTCCGGCTGCACGCTGACCTCCGCAATTGCCGCCTGCATGGCGCACGGCCTGTCCATGGAAGAATCCGTACAGGAGGGGCAGGAATACACCTGGCAAACCCTCAAGGGCGCATTCCGCCCCGGCATGGGCCAATACGTGCCTGACCGTCTGTTCTGGGCGCGTGAAGAACCTGAAAACGGTGAAGAAGAGGGCAATGCAGGCAGTTGAGTCCAGCAAGCCTGCCGTCTGCGGCCTCTACGCCATCACGCCGGACGAAAATGACACCAGGCGCTTGTGCGCCATGGTCGAAGCCAGCATTGCCGGCGGCGCCAGCCTTGTGCAGTACCGCAATAAACGAGCGAACGCCGCACTGGCATTTGAGCAATCCCGCGCTCTACTTGAGATTTGCCGGCGTCACCAGATACCGCTAATCATCAATGATGACGTTGAACTGTGCATGGCGATTGATGCAGACGGTGTGCACATAGGCGCCGCAGACGGCGACCTTATGCAGGTCCGCGCGCGCATCGGTGCAGAAAAACTGCTTGGAGCCTCCTGCTACAACAGACTTGAGTTGGCATTAGAGGCAGAGAGTCTGGGTGCAGATTATGTCGCTTTCGGCGCCTGCTTTGAATCTGGCACCAAACCCCAGGCCCCCAGGGCAGATTTGGTCCTTTTTAGCAATGAACACAGCAAGCTGAATATTCCCAAAGTCGCTATCGGCGGGATTACACTCGCAAATGCAAAACTTGCACTGGACGCCGGAGCGGACGCTATTGCGGTGATCGGCGCAGTATTTTTTGCGGATAATATTGAAGCGACATCGCAGCAATTTGCCGGGCTTTGCCAGCTCAACACCTGATTTTTAGTTTGCCAGAAAGGGCATTTCCATGGCTGATGAACTTTTCAACAATGGTCACCACGTTTGCATCAAGTTCAGTGACCTGACTGACTCCAGCACGGGGCTGGCAGTGCAATCCAACCAGTTCCTGATTGTTACTGACGGTCATGGCGCCCTTATCGACCCTGGCGGCAACATGACCTACAACGCGCTGATGATGGCCATGGGGAAATATTTCAACTTCCGCAAACTGCAATATATCCTGGCCTCGCACCAGGATCCCGACATTGTGGCCTCCATCAATAAATGGCTGATTGGCACAGAATGTACGCTTCTGGCCCCCGCCATCTGGGAACGCTTCATCCCGCATTTCTGTGGCGTTGGCAACACCGAAGACCGCATCATCGGCATCCCGGACAAGGGCATGAACATCGAACTGGGCAACACGACAATCAAGGCCCTGCCGGCGCACTTCCTGCACTCCGAAGGCAACTTCCAGTTCTATGACGTTACCAGCAAGATCCTGTTTTCCGGGGACCTAGGCGCCTCGTTGGTCAGCGGCGAGCTGGCAAGCCAGCCGGTTACAGACTTTGAGATGCACTTGCCCGCCATGCTACCGTTCCACCGGCGCTACATGACCTCCAACAAGGCCTGCCGCCTGTGGACCAACATGGTGCGCGGACTTGATATAGAATCCATCGTACCGCAGCACGGCCGCGCCTTCGTCGGCAAGGCCATGGTCAAACGCTTCATCGACTGGGTGGAAACCCTGGAATGCGGCATCGACCTGATGACCCAAGACAATTACAGAATCCCCTGAGTACAACTAAATGACATCACGCAATCAACAACTTTTTGAAAAGTCACTCGCCCTGATCCCCGGCGGCGTCAACTCCCCAGTACGTGCCTTTGGTTCGGTCGGCGGCACACCGGTTTTCTTCAAGCGCGGCCTGGGTTCCAGACTGTGGGATGAGGATGACAAGGAATATATCGACTATGTCGGCTCCTGGGGGCCGATGATACTGGGTCACGCGCACCCGCAAGTGGTAGCGGCGGTGCAACAATCTGCAGCCAACAGCCTGTCGTTCGGCGCACCTACGGCACTGGAACTGGAAATGGCGGAACTGGTAACCAAACTGGTCCCCAGCATGGAGCAGGTACGCCTGGTCAGCTCCGGCACCGAAGCCACCATGAGCGCCATTCGGCTGGCGCGCGGTTTCACCGGTCGCAGCAAGATCGTTAAATTCGAGGGCTGCTATCATGGCCATGCCGATGCATTACTGGTGAAGGCCGGTTCTGGCGCACTGACTTTCGGCCAACCCAGCTCGGCAGGCGTCCCACCAGAAGTGGCCGCTCACACCTTGACCCTGCCCTACAACGACAATGCCGCCGTCAAGCAGTTGTTCGAGCAGATTGGCAGCGAGATCGCCTGTGTCATCGTCGAGCCGGTAGTCGGCAACATGAACCTCATCGTGCCGCAGAACGGCTTTTTGCAAACATTGCGCGAGCAATGCAGCCAATATGGCGCCGTATTGATTTTCGACGAAGTCATGACCGGTTTCAGGGTAGCACTGGGCGGAGCCCAAGCGCTCTATGGCATCAAGCCTGACCTGACGACGCTGGGCAAGGTCATTGGCGGCGGCTTGCCGGTCGGGGCTTTCGGTGGCCGCAAAGACATCATGGCCTGCCTGGCACCGCTCGGCCCGGTCTATCAAGCCGGCACGCTCTCTGGCAACCCGGTTGCCGTAGCGGCTGGCCTGACCACACTGAAGCTGATACAGGCCGAAGGTTTCCACACCAGGCTGGCAGCCAGCACAAAAAAAATGGTCGATGGCCTGGTCGCGGCCGCCAGAAAAGCCGGCATTAAATTCTCTGGCCAGAGCGTAGGCGGCATGTTTGGGCTCTATTTTGCCGAAAGTGCACCGAACAGTTATGAAGAAGTCATGAAAACCGATAAGGCAGCATTCAATCAGTTCTTCCATGACATGCTGGATGCCGGCATCTATCTGGCCCCATCGGCCTTTGAGGCCGGCTTTGTCTCTGCTGCCCACAGTGAGGCAGATATCGAGGCGACTATCGCGGCTGCGGAGCGCATCTTTAACAAATAGCGCCACGTTATTCACTTAATCACTACAAATTTTTTGCCTTTATCCGACTTACAGGAATCAGGTTACGATTCTTAATATATCTACACCAGCAAAACGGCTGCGGAATCCGGTTAACTAGCCAACCCGGTTCTGAACGCGAATATCGCAGACTTCCGCAAGGTTGACTACGCCATGATTAATCACGGCGTAGTCTAAAAAGGTCAATGAAGCACATAAGCCCCCCGCACCAAAAACATCGGGCCTTTTTATGCACTAGAACAATGCATTTACATATGGAATTCACTCCACCCATTCCATCATAACTCTTCAGACCAATTCACTGGCCCGATTACAAACAGGCTCTATTTTAGTGCACTGCACTTATTAATGCTCTAAAATAGAGCATTGTTGCTTTTCGCCAATTCATCACTGGACGTTATGCAACTTATTAATTTAGAATGCTTTTTTAAACTTAAAGTAAAATATTTCTATCTACCTGAAAACTTGCACGGTTCTTGCTTTCCAAATGAACCACGTAAATTTTTGCCAACCCTGCATGGGTTGGTGAATACAGGCAATCAGATAGGTAAAGGTAAGTTGGTGATGCATGTGAATACAGAAACAAGCGTAACAAGACACAACCCGAAGCAGCAAGGTTTGTATAACCCCGGCAACGAACACGACGCCTGTGGCGTCGGCTTTATCGCAAATATCAAAGGTAAAAAGAGTCACGACATTGTACTCAGAGGCCTGCAGATACTCGCAAACCTGACTCACCGCGGTGCAACCGGTTATGACCCCAAGCTGGGCGACGGTGCCGGTATCCTGCTGCAAATGCCCGATGCCTTCATGCGTCAGGAAGCTGCAAAAAACAATATTGAACTGCCTGCTGCGGGCGATTATGCCTGTGGCATCGTCTTTTTGCCGCAATCCGAGAATGGCCGCTTATCCTGCGAATCAGTGATTGCCCGCATCGTTCACGAGGAAGCACAAACCTTGCTCGGCTGGCGTGATGTACCCCGCGACAACAGCAATATCGCCGATGCCGCGCGTGCAGTAGAGCCCGTCATGCGCCAGGTATTCATCGGCCGCGGCGCCAGCATGGCGGATCAGAACGCTTTCGAACGCAAGCTGTTCATCATCCGCAAGCGCATCGAACATGCCGTTCGCGCCCTTAAGCTGGACGATGTCAGCCAGTTCTACATCCCTTCACTGTCTTCACGCACCATCGTTTACAAGGGCATGCTGCTGGCCAACGAGGTCGGCGTTTATTACAAGGACTTGCAGGACGAAAGCATGGTGTCCGCCCTGGCGCTGGTGCACCAGCGCTTTTCCACCAACACATTCCCGGCCTGGGATCTGGCTCACCCGTTCCGCATGATCGCCCATAACGGCGAAATCAACACCATGCAGGGCAACGTCAACTGGATGGCAGCACGCCACGATGCGATGCGTTCCGCCCTGATCGGCGAAGACCTGGAAAAAGTCTGGCCATTGATTGTCGAAGGTCAATCCGACTCTGCAGCTTTCGATAACGCGCTGGAGCTGCTGGTTGCCGGCGGCTACTCCTTGCCACACGCCATGATGATGCTGATTCCGGAAGCATGGGGCGCAAAGGATAGCGCCGGTAATCCGCTGATGGATGAAGAACGTCGCGCTTTCTATGAATATCACGCTGCCCTGATGGAGCCCTGGGATGGCCCGGCCGCCGTGGCCTTCACCGATGGCCGCATGATCGGCGCCACACTGGACCGTAACGGCCTGCGCCCTGCGCGCTATCTGGTGACCGATGACGACCACGTCATGATGGCGTCGGAAATGGGCGTACTGACTTTTCCGCAAGAACGCATCATCAAGAAATGGCGTTTGCAGCCAGGCAAGATGCTGCTGATCGATATGGAACAGGGCCGCATCATCGACGATGCCGAGGTCAAGCAGTCACTGGCACAGGCCAAGCCCTACCGCCAATGGATCGAGCAATCCCGTTATTTCCTTGACGATCTGCCCAAGGTCAACAGCCAGCTTGAACTGAAAGCCGATCTGCTCGATATTCAGCAGGCTTTTGGCTATACGCAGGAAGACCTCAAGTTCGTGCTGCAACCGATGATGACCAATGGCGAAGAAGCCATCGGCTCCATGGGTAACGACAGCGCCTTGCCGGTGCTTTCCAACCGTCCGAAGCAGCTCTATTTCTACTTCAAGCAACTGTTCGCACAGGTCACCAACCCGCCGATCGACCCGATCCGCGAAGAACTGGTGATGTCACTGGTCACTTTCATCGGCCCCAAGCCCAACCTGCTCGGCGGGTTTGAATCCACCGGCGAAAACAATCCGCCACTACGTCTGGAAGCCAGCCAGCCGGTGCTGATGCTGGACGAACTAGCACAGCTGAAGTCGATCGACAGCCTGACACAAAACCGTTACCGCTCGCTGACACTGGATATCACCTATCCGCTGGCAGAGGGCAAGGCAGGCATGGCAAAAGCCATCGAAAACCTTTGCAGCGCTGCCAGAAAAGCCGTGCAGGATGGTTTCAATGTGCTGATCCTGTCTGACCGCGAAGTCAGCGCAGACCGTCTGCCGATCCCGGCACTGCTCGCCTGTTCGGCCACGCACCAATACCTGGTACGTGCCGGTTTGCGCACCAACACCGGCCTGGTGGTCGACACCGGCTCAGCACGCGAAGTGCATCACTTCGCCTTGCTGGCAGGCTACGGCGCAGAGGCCATCTGCCCATGGCTGGCACTGGAAACCATCAACCAGACCGCCGGCAATGACGGCAAGGAAGCCCAGAAGAAATTCGTCAAGGCAATCGGCAAGGGGCTGTACAAGGTCATGTCCAAAATGGGCATCTCCACCTACCAGTCCTACTGCGGCGCACAGATCTTTGAAGCGGTTGGCTTGAACAGCCAGTTCATCAAGGACTACTTCACCGGCACCACCACCACGATTGAAGGCATCGGCCTCAATGAAGTGACCGAGGAAAGCCTGCGTACCCACAACAGCGCCTTCTCCAACGACCCGGTATTGCTCGGCGCACTGGATGCAGGCGGCGAATACGCTTACCGCGTGCGTGGTGAAGAACACATGTGGACACCGGATTCCATCGCCAAGTT
>PHCD01000142.1 GCA_002842135.1 Betaproteobacteria bacterium HGW-Betaproteobacteria-8
AAGTGAAGGATTAGGCCAGTAGCTCAATTGGTAGAGTATCGGTCTCCAAAACCGAGGGTTGGGGGTTCGAGACCCTCCTGGCCTGCCAAGAATTTAATTTAAGCGTAAATATGATAAATAAAGTAAAGCTGGTTTTGGCGCTATTGCTGGTAGCCGCAGGCGTTGCCGGCTTCTATTTCCTTGCTGAGCATGCGCTGGTGGTGCGCATTCTTGCAGTGCTGGCAGGCTTGGCTGCTGCGGTCGTGGTTCTCTGGATGACGCCGCAAGGTCAGGCTGCTCTCAGTTTTACGCGTGAGGCTGCAGCCGAAACGCGTAAGGTTGTCTGGCCGACGCGCAAAGAAACTGTTCAGACAACGGTGGCTGTATTTGCGCTGGTTGTAGTTGTAGCCATCTTCCTGTGGATTGTTGATGTCGGCTTCCTCTGGATGGTGGAAAAGCTTTTGGGTCGGAGCGCTTAATGAGTATGCGATGGTATGCAGTTCAGGCCTTTTCCGGGTATGAGAAATCGGTCTTGCGCAATTTGGAGGAGCGTATTGCTCGCGCCAGCATGCAAGATCAGTTTGGTCAGATCCTGGTCCCGGTTGAAGAGGTTATCGAGATGAAAGGTGGCCAAAAGGCCATCAGTGAGCGCAAGCTTTATCCTGGATATGTCATGGTGCAGATGGAAATGACGGACGATACCTGGCATCTGGTTAAAAGTACGCCTCGCGTAACTGGATTCATTGGCGGAACTGCACAGAAGCCAACACCGATTAAAGATAAAGAAGTTGAGATCATCCTGCAGCGCATGGATGACAGTAAGCATAATCCTACACAGAAGCTCACCTTCGAGAAGGGTGAGTCTGTGCGTGTGGTTGATGGTCCGTTCAAGGATTTCTCCGGTAATGTGGAGGATATCAACTACGAGAAGAGCAAGCTGCGTGTCACGGTGACCATTTTTGGGCGTGCTACACCAGTGGAACTGGATTTCAGTCAGGTCGAAAAAGAGATCTGATGAACAGGCTGATTCTCGTCAGGGAATCAGCCCCAAGCGCGGCGCCGGCGATTATCGCTACTGGCGCTGTATTTAACTGGAATGGGGAGCTTATTGATTTAAGCGTTTGCACCCACTTGGAGTAAAAAATGGCAAAGAAAGTAATCGGCTATATCAAGCTGCAGATTCCTGCAGGTAAAGCCAACCCTAGTCCACCGGTCGGCCCTGCGCTCGGTCAGCGTGGTTTGAATATCATGGAATTCTGTAAGGCATTCAATGCTGCAACCCAGAGTGTTGAGCCGGGCTTGCCAATTCCTGTAGTTATTACAGCTTTTGCAGACAAGAGCTTCACTTTTGTGATGAAGACTCCTCCTGCAACGATTCTTATCAAGAAGGCTGCAAAAATCGACAAGGGTTCCCCGCGTCCACATACCGATAAGGTCGGCAAGATTACTCGTGCACAGGCTGAAGAAATTGCAACAACCAAGATGCCTGACCTGACAGCTGCCGATATGGACGCTGCGGTACGTACCATCGCTGGCAGTGCGCGCAGCATGGGTATTGAAGTGGAGGGTGTATAACATGGCTAAAGTTTCCAAACGTCTTGCTGCTTTGCAAGGCAAGGTTGATCGTAACAAGCTGTACCCGGTGGCTGATGCTTTGACTTTGGTTAAAGAAACTGCCACGGCCAAGTTTGATGAGTCCGTTGATGCGGTAATCAATCTCGGTATTGATGCACGTAAGTCTGACCAGTTGGTGCGTGGTGCTCTGGTGCTGCCGCATGGCACTGGCAAGACCAAGCGTGTGGCTGTGTTTGCACAGGGTGCACAGGCTGAAGCTGCAAAGGCGGCAGGTGCTGACATCGTCGGTTTTGAAGACCTGGCAGAACAAGTCAAGGGCGGAATGCTGGATTTTGATATCGCGATTGCAACGCCTGATGCGATGCGTATCGTTGGTACGCTTGGTCAGGTGCTCGGTCCTCGTGGCCTGATGCCTAATCCCAAGGTCGGTACCGTGACCCCTAACGTTGCTGAAGCTGTGAAAAATGCCAAGGCTGGTCAGGTTCAGTATCGTACCGACAAGGGTGGTATTGTGCATTGCACCATCGGCCGTGCTTCTTTCAGTGTTGATGCGCTGAAAGCCAATTTGGCTGCATTGCTTGATGCGTTGACTAAGGCTAAGCCAGCTTCAACCAAGGGCGTGTACCTGAAGAAAGTTTCGGTCTCCAGCACCATGGGTGCAGGTGTTCGTGTAGACCAGGCAAATATTGCCAACTAGTTGTTGTGGACCTGCCTGAGGCAGGTCCACCAAAGTGCTTTGGGCTCTGCCTGACCGATTATTTTGATCGGTCAAGGTGGAATCATCAAAGACCGTAGGAGTCCGTAAGGATTTAATTGATGAATAAGGCAGGATGGGTGAAGGTGGGCCTTGGTTCTCCAACCTCTGTTTTGTCCAATGCAGAAACCTACGCAGATGGCGTTCCCGAAAACAGGATTCAGTATTCCTGATAAAAGGTCGCCGTGGGATGGCTTTTACCGGATGTTCGGTTGAAGCTTAAT
>PHCD01000143.1 GCA_002842135.1 Betaproteobacteria bacterium HGW-Betaproteobacteria-8
TCCGCCGGGGTCAGTCAAATCTGACCGACCCCGGCAGAGCAGGGGTGACTTATTTACTTAATCATTCATGCAATCCAGACCATTCTATTTTGCACCCTGAGATAGTCGTGAAACGCCCAGTTTATCCATGGAGCCTTCCTTGGCATTGATAGACCCAATATCCCCGGATAACTCGCCACCTTCTTCGATATAGATCTTGCCGTAACGAATCTTGCCGCTGACACGGCCACTGGAATGGATAATAAGCTGGCTGCGCGCAGTCAACTCACCGTCAAAACTGCCGTAGATTTCGGCAACATCAATGCCCACCTTGCCGGAGAATGAGCCATTCGAGGTAATCTGGATCACGCGGCTATCCATGGTGGCCTCGACCCGGCCCTCCACCACCAGAGTGTCACAATCCTGGATCTCAGCACCTTTCAGTTTGACATCGGGACCGACGATGAGGCGGCTTCCACCTTGATCCGCTTTTGCATGCTCAACTTGCGAAGAACCCGACTTGGTTTCGGCAACTGAAGTTGCACTGGACGGGGAAGTTGCCGACTCCATCGCAGCCAGTTGCCCGGGAGACAGCGAAGAAGATTTACCTTGCGCATTCCTGGCCTGGGAATTCAATTTGTCCTGTGCGTTCATCTGACTTAAGGAGCTAAGTACGGGTGGACGTGATTCTTCGGTTTGATTACGGCGACTGAAAAGACCTTGCTTGTTTAACATACTGACCTCTTTGAATGATTGAATATTGACGGCGAATGCGTTCCCATAAAGCATATAGCAATGCTTGTGCCGACCATAAATTTTTTATATTATTCAAATAGATATAAAATTTTCGTAAGAAAACAAAGACCTGGAAACAGAAAAACCGTCGTTATGAGGCGACGGTTTTTCTATCATTATTGTTAACTTACTGATTATATTTATCTTTCTTCGTCGTTAATTACAGACGCTTACAGCTGATGCTCCGGCCGCATATGCGGAAACAAAATCACATCTCGAATGCTTGGACTATCAGTCAGCAACATCACCAGACGGTCGATGCCAATACCGCAACCACCAGTCGGTGGCATGCCGTATTCCAGCGCACGGATAAAATCGGCATCGTAATACATGGCCTCATTATCCCCCGCCTCTTTTGCCGCCACCTGCGCATGGAAGCGCGCGGCCTGGTCCTCGGCGTCATTCAACTCGGAAAAGCCATTGGCGATCTCGCGTCCGGTGACAAACAACTCAAAGCGCTCTGTGATTTCAGGATTCTTGTCCGATGCACGCGCCAGTGGCGAAACCTCGACCGGATAATCGATGATATAGGTCGGGTTCCACAGTTGCGCTTCGGCCGTTTCCTCGAACAAGGACAGTTGCAACGCGCCAAGACCGGCATGATCGAATGGCTTGACGCCAAACTTCAGGAGTTCCGCACGCAGGAACGCATCGTCATGCAACTGTTCCAGCGTATATTGCGGCGCATATTTCTGGATAGCACCGACTATGGTCAGGCGTTCGAACGGCTTGCTCAGATCCAGTTCACGGCCCTGATACTGCACGACGGCAGAACCGCAGGCTGCAATAGCCGCAGCACGGATGCAGCGCTCAGTGAAATCCATCAACCATAGATAATCGGTATAGGCGGCGTAGAACTCCATCATCGTGAATTCCGGATTATGGCGTACGCTCAAACCCTCGTTACGGAAATTGCGGTTGATCTCGAACACGCGCTCGAAACCGCCCACGACCAGACGTTTCAGGTAAAGCTCAGGGGCGATACGCATATACATCTGCATATCCAGCGCATTGTGGTGCGTGATGAAAGGCTTGGCTGAAGCACCACCGGGGATCGGGTGCAGCATCGGGGTTTCGACTTCAAGAAACTGGTTTTCCAGCATGAAGGCACGAATCTCTGACACCACCTTGCTGCGGGCAATGAAGGTAGCGCGTGTTTCTTCGGAAACGATCAAATCCACATAACGCTGGCGATACTTGGCTTCCTGATCCTGCAAACCATGGAATTTTTCCGGTAATGGACGCAGGGACTTGGTCAGCAGCTGCAGCCTTGACACCTTGACAGAAAGTTCACCAGTCTTGGTTTTGAACAGCACACCCTCGGCAGCAAGGATGTCACCCATATCCCATTTCTTGAAAGCATCATAAAGCTCTTCGCCAATATTCTCCCTGGAGATGAACAGCTGGATACGGCCGCTGCTATCCTGCACAGTGGCAAAACTGGCCTTGCCCATCACACGCTTCAGCATCATGCGGCCGGCGATACTGACCTCAACCGCCTTCGGCTCCAGCACTTCATTGTCAAAACCACCGAACTCGGCATGCAGGACCGAAGCCTGGTAATCCGGTTTGAAGTCATTGGGGAAAGCCGCTGCGCCATTGGCTTTGGCGGCTTCGCGGATCGCCTTCAGTTTTTCGCGACGTTCCGCAATCACGTGGTTCTCGTCAACGACTGGTAAATTCTCTTGCTCGCTCACCGCTACACTCCCTGCTTCAAACTCTCGGATATAAATGGATCAAGGTCGCCATCCA
>PHCD01000035.1 GCA_002842135.1 Betaproteobacteria bacterium HGW-Betaproteobacteria-8
CACTCCCTGCTTCAAACTCTCGGATATAAATGGATCAAGGTCGCCATCCAGCACGCCCTGGGTATTACCTATTTCAACATTGGTACGCAGATCCTTGATGCGCGATTGATCCAGCACATAGCTGCGAATCTGGTGACCCCAACCGATGTCGGTCTTGGCATCTTCCAGTGCCTGTTTTTCCTCATTGCGCTTGCGCAGCTCAAGCTCATAAATCCTGGCTTTCAACATCGCCATCGCTTCATCCCGGTTCCGGTGTTGCGAACGGTCATTCTGGCACTGCACAACGATACCGGTCGGCTCATGCGTGATACGCACGGCGGAATCGGTCTTGTTGATGTGCTGGCCGCCTGCGCCGGAAGCACGATAAGTATCGATGCGCAAATCGGCCGGGTTGATAGTGACCTCGATCGAATCATCCACTTCCGGATAAACCGAAACGCTGGCGAATGAAGTATGACGGCGATTGCCGGAATCGAAAGGCGATTTGCGCACCAGCCGGTGCACGCCGGATTCGGTACGTAGATAACCATAGGCATAATCACCGGAGACCTTCAATGAGGCGCCTTTGATACCGGCGGTATCGCCCTCTGTCACTTCCAGCACCTCAACCTTGAAACCGCGACGCTCGCAGTAGCGCAAATACATACGCAGCAGCATGGAGGCCCAATCCTGCGCCTCGGTACCGCCAGAACCGGACTGGATATCAATAAAGCAATTATTGCCGTCCATCTCGTTGGAGAACATGCGGCGGAATTCCATTTCAGCCACCACACGTTCAACTTCGAGACTGTCCGCCTCGACACTCAGCAGCGTGTCGTCGTCATTCTCCTCACGCGCCATCTCGAACAAGTCCCGGCCATCGCGCAGGCTGCTCTCTACCTTCAGCAGGTTATTGATGACGAATTCAAGCTCGCGTCTTTCCTTACCAAGCTTTTGCGAACGCTCGTTGTCGTTCCAGATACTGGGGTCTTCCAGTAACTGGCTGACCTCTTGCAGGCGTTGCTGTTTAGTTTCAAAGTCAAAGATACCCCCGGAGCGCGTGACTGCGCTCTGCGAGGTCTTCAAGACGATGACTGATTTGATTGAGATGCTCTGCTTCCATACTGATTCTGTTTTCCGTTGTCGCTGGTTAAATATGGTTGATTTTCAAAGGCGTAATTATACATTAAGCCGATAGCCAGACTGCGGCTTCATGCATCTCAAATCAATTATGAAAACTCCGTGTCAGTTTTGTTAAAATCAATCTTTATCCATCACTCAGGGGTTCTCATGCAATCAGAATCGATCCAGAAGTCAGTCACAATCAAATGGCTTTGGGCACTGGCATTTGCTTCTGTCTTAGGTTCCATTAGTGCCTGTTCGAGCGAAAAGGCACAGGCCTACATCATTCGTATCGATGGCTCCAGCACCGTGTTCCCTATCACTGAAGCGATTGCTGAAGAATTCCAATTGTCGACAAAAATCAGGACAACGGTCGGTATCTCTGGCTCAGGCGGTGGTTTCAAGAAGTTCTGCCGCGGAGAAACCGACGTGACTCAAGCTTCACGCCCGATCCTCAGTGAAGAAATGGAAGCATGCAAGGCAGCCGGTATCGAATATATTGAACTGCCGATTGCCTATGATGCGCTGACGGTGGTCATCAACCCGAAAAATGACTTCATCACCAGCATGACCGTAGCAGAACTCAAAACCATGTGGGAGCCAGCGGCACAAAACGTCATCAAGAACTGGAACCAAATCAACCCCGCCTGGCCGGACAGACCATTAAAACTGTTTGGAGCCGGCTCGGATTCCGGCACATTCGATTACTTCACCGAAGCCATCATGGGCAAAGCCAAGTCCAGCCGTGGCGACTTTACTGCATCTGAAGATGACAATGTCATTGTCAAAGGGGTCGCAGGTGACATAGATGCCATCGGCTATTTCGGTTTTGCCTATTTTGCAGAAAATCAGGATGCCATCAAAGCCGTACCCATTGTTACAGAAACTGGCGCAGACGCTATCCCGCCATCGGTTGAGAATGTAATGAACGGAAGCTATCAACCCCTGTCCCGCCCGCTTTTCATATACGTCAATGCAAAATCAGCAGACATCCCGGAAGTGAAGGACTTTATTGATTATTATCTCGAGTATTCAAAAGAGCTGATCCAGGAAGTAAAGTATATCCCCTTGCCGGATAACGAGTCGGCAGCTGTGAAAGCGCACTGGCAGGCGAGAAAGGTTGGCACCGGGTTTGGTGGTCACCCCGAAGTTGGAGTCAAGATAGAAGACCTGCTCAAGCGGATATAACATTTGCAACGCCTCCCAAGCCCCGCCAGACTGGCCGGGGCTTTTTTATTGTCTGCTAAAGTCCGGCATCTTTGGCTTTCTCATTATTTGTCACAAAACCGTCATCTTTCGTCATTAAAGTGTGCACGTTATCGCAAACATGCGATGCAAACAGTGCGTGCTTTGCCAATGTTTCTTTTAATGATGGAGGTTGTAATGCAATCAAAATTCGTACAAACCCTGGGCGTGGCTGCAATTGTTGCAGCAGCTTTCTCATCTCCTACCGTTTCCGCCGCGGAAAAAATCGTCAAGATTGACGGTTCCAGTACGGTCTACCCTATAACAGAAGCCGTGGCAGAAGAGTTCCAGTCAGCCACAAAAACCAAGGTTACAGTAGGCGTATCCGGTACAGGCGGCGGCTTCAAGAAATTCTGCCGCGGTGAAACCGACATCTCCGGCGCTTCCCGCCCGATCCTGCAAAAAGAAATCGACCTCTGCCAAGCAAATGGCGTGCAGTTCATTGAGTTGCCGGTGGCATTCGATGCCTTGACCGTGGTGATCAACCCGAAGAATGAATTCGCGAAAAAGATGACCGTAGCTGAGCTGAAGAAAATGTGGGAGCCAGCAGCACAAGGCAAGATCAAGACCTGGAAACAGGTCAACCCAGCCTGGCCAGATGCCCCACTGAAGCTATTCGGCCCAGGCGCTGATTCCGGTACATTCGACTACTTTACCGAAGCAGTAGTTGGCAAGTCCAAATCCAGCCGTGGCGATTTCACCGCTTCGGAAGATGATAACGTGCTGGTGACCGGCGTTATAGGTGACGTCAATGCACTGGGCTATTTCGGTTATGCCTACTATGAAGAAAACAAAGACAAGCTGGATGCAGTAGCGATCATCGAGAAAGCCGGCAAGCCAGCTGTGCTGCCTTCGAAACAGGCGATTGAGGACGGTACCTATCAACCGCTTGCGCGTCCGATCTTCATCTACGTCAACGCCACCTCCGGTGCTTTCAAACCGCACGTCAAGGCTTTCGTTGACTACTACCTGACCAAGGGCAAGCCGCTGATCGAGGAAGTGAAATATGTACCACTGCCAGCCAAGGATCAGGCAGCGGTCATCGCCCACTGGAAGGCGCTGAAGCCAGGTACAGGCTTTGGCGGCCATGCGGAAGTCGGTGTAAAAATTGAAGAGCTCCTGGCCCGTATCAAATAATTAGAAATTGTGTCTGTCTATCAAACCGGGGCGATTTCATCGCTCCAGTTTGATGTCCAGCATGACAAATCCGTTACAATACGAGAGTTAATTCAACGTGAATACGGCCAATCAAGTGTTAAATAAACCCATCGATTTAGAGATCAGTGCTCGCCTCGCTAAAAATTTCAGACGTAACCTGGTTGAGCGCGGCATTGAATTCCTGCTGATGCTCGCTGCCCTTTCGGCAGTGTTTACCACCCTCGCTATCGTTGCGATCCTGTTGTACGAGTCCTATACATTCTTTGAACATGTATCCATCGTCGACTTCTTGACGGACACGCAGTGGACACCCCTGTTCGAAGACGCGCATTACGGCATCCTGCCTCTGGTCTCGGGAACCGTGACCACTTCCGCCATCGCCCTGGCCTTCGCCATCCCGGTCGGCACCATAGGTGCCATCTACCTGTCGGAATTCGCGTCCCACAAGACACGCGAGACCGTAAAACCGATCCTGGAATTACTGGTCGGCGTTCCTACCATTGTCTTTGGCTATTTCGCCTTGCTGCTGGTCACGCCAATGCTACAAAAGATATTCCCGGAGCTGCCTTCCTTCAATATGCTTGGACCTGGCCTGGTAATTGGCATCATGGTGGTCCCCTATATCGCCTCGGTGGCTGAAGACGCCATGCGTGCCGTACCCATGAGCATGCGTGAAGGTTCTTATGCCATGGGCGCCACACGTTTCCAGACTGCTATCCGCGTGGTCACGCCGGCCGCCATCTCCGGCATCATTGCTGCCTACATCCTGGCAATCTCTCGTGCAGTGGGCGAAACCATGGTGGTTGCCATTGCCGCCGGCCAGCAGCCCAACCTCACATTCAACCCCATGGACTCTGCCGCGACCATTACTGCCTATATCGTGCAAGTCGCCATGGGTGACCTGCCGCATGGCAGCATCGGCTATCAAAGTATCTTTGCCGCGGGCCTGGTACTCATGCTGATGACCTTGTTCTTTAATGTGCTTGGTCACTTCTCCCGCAAGAAATTCCGTGAGGCTTATTAAACTATGAATACAGAAGCATCCACCTTGAAAGACCTGGACGCAGTCCGGGCGATGATCAAGCGGCACAAACTGAACGATTCCATTTTCTCCGGCATTGGCCTGATCTGCATCATGATCGCCTTGCTGACCTTGCTGACGCTATTCGTGGACCTGATCATCGACGGCTACCCAAGATTGCTGTCCTGGGACTTCTTCAGCAACTTCCCATCAAGAAGAGCAGGTAGCGCAGGCTTGTTGTCGGCATTGGTCGGCTCGGCCCTGGTCTTGGTGATCACGTTTGTTTCAGCCGTACCCCTGGGCGTTGCAGCTGCAATCTATCTGGAAGAATACGCGCCGAAAAACTGGATGTCGGAAATCATCGAAGTCAACGTCACCAATCTGGCAGCGGTGCCCTCCATTATCTACGGCCTGCTGGCATTGGGCCTGTTTGTCTATATCCTGGATTTCGGCACCAGCATCCTGACCGCCGGCCTGACACTGGGCCTGCTGATTCTGCCGGTAGTGATTGTGGCTACCAGGGAGGCGATTCGCGGCATTCCCATTGCGATTCGCGAAGCTGCCTACGCAGTTGGCGCGACCAAATGGCAAGTCGTTTCACAGCATGTGGTGCGCTACGCAACCGGCGGCATCCTGACCGGCGTCATTATCGGCATGGCACGTGCCATCGGTGAAACCGCTCCGGTCATTACCATCGGCGCGCTGACCTTCATTGCCTTCCTGCCGCCCTCCCCAGTCACCACTTCGCCACCATTCCTTAATTTCGAATGGCTATGGTCCGGCTTCACCGTATTACCGATCCAGATGTTCAGCTGGCTCTCACGGCCGGGCGCTGATTTCCATGTCAATGCCGCAGCAGCTGGCGCCATTATCATCATCGTTACCCTGCTGATGAATGGCATCGCCATCAGAATGCGCTACAACATCCGCAAGAAAATCAAGTGGCAGTAGTTGCTACTCAACACTTGGCTTAATCAACACTAATCAGGAATTTTGAATATGGCAACTGTCACCACCCCGATAAAAGCGGAATCACGTGACCTCAACTTTTTCTATAATGGCGGCCACCAGGCGCTGAAAGGCATCACCATGCCTTTGTATGAAAAGAAGATCACTGCACTGATCGGCCCTTCCGGCTGCGGCAAATCGACCTTTTTGCGCTGCTTCAACCGCATGCACGACCTTTATCCTGGCAATAAATACGACGGTCAGATCGTCATGCATCCGGACAACACCAACGTACTGGCTGCCGGCGTCGACCCGATTGAAGTACGCATGCGTATCAGCATGGTCTTCCAGAAGCCCAACCCGTTCCCTAAATCCATTTACGAGAATGTCGCTTATGGTTTGCGTGTACGCGGCGAGCGCAACAAACGCATCATCGACGACAAGGTGGAAGAAGCACTGAAAGGTGCCGCCATCTGGAATGAAGTGAAGGATCGTCTGCATGACCTGGCCTTCAACCTCTCCGGCGGCCAGCAGCAACGTCTGTGTATTGCACGCGCCCTGGCTACCGACCCCGAGATCATGCTGTTCGATGAGCCAACCTCGGCACTCGACCCGATTGCAACCGCCAACATCGAAGAACTGATGTCCGAGCTTCGTGACAAACTGACCATTCTGGTGGTGACCCACAACATGCAGCAGGCCGCGCGTATCTCTGACTATACGGCCTATATGTACCTGGGTGAGTTGATGGAGTACGGCGATACGGACAAGATCTTCACCAACCCATCCCGTAAGGAAACAGAAGATTACATCACCGGCAAGTTCGGCTGATCGAAATATCTGTCGCCAAACGTTCAAATAAAAAGCACCCGATGGGTGCTTTTTATTTTTTAGCCATAAAATTCAGCTAAACGCAGTTAATGCTAGAGAAAATCCTGCAAACTGACATTACGGCTTCTGGCTTCCGGCTCAATCTCCTTCAGCGCTTGCGCCAACAACTGGTCGGCCTTTACCGGACCGGCATACTGGCACATTACGATATAGGTAATGTTCACCAGTTGCTGCAACACTTCAATCTTGTAGTTGGCCGCCAGTTGAGTACTTTGCCCGGACAGCCACTCACGTATGCGCTGCGCGCTGCGTGCCTCCAGTTTCAGTTTATGCAGATTCTCCACCAGAAAGTTCCTGATCCCACCCTGGGTTGCATAATCGAACTTCTTCAGCAAGGCACTCAGCAAGACGACAAACACTGCCGTCTCATTATCCAGCCGGTGATTGACAGCAGCCTTGTACTCGGCATCCGATTCGAATAACTGCTGCGGATCCGGCAGCAAGCGATCCAAGGGCAGATCCATGGCATAAATCACCGCCCGCAGAATCTCCCCGCGCTTCTCCTTCAGCTCTGGCGTATTACAGCAACGGGCGATGAAGACGTTCAGGGCAAACTTGGGTTTCTGTGAAAAATCCTGCTCCCACAAAGCCAGGGCTTCGGACAGCTCCATGTCATTGAAGAAAGGCCTCAATCCTGTATATACGGCACGACGACGTTGTATTAGGTCCATATCCCAGGCTTTCTCACAGAGGTTTCAAGTCTTTGACATACTCACTGAGATACGCGGCATCCCGGTTGAATTCCGGATAACCGACTTCGCCATGCTCAGTGATATCCAGGCCGCGTTGCTCATGCTGCGGGCTGACACGCAAGCCTACGGTCCTGGCAATAATCGCGTACATCAGCAGTGCCACAAAGAACACCCAGAGAAACGCCACACCGATACCGAGCAACTGGACGGCAATGATATCGACATTGAACATATCGCCCCTATAAAAGACGCCTGCCGCCAGAGTGCCCCAGGCACCGGCAAAACCATGCACCGAGACTGCACCGACGACATCGTCATAACGCAGTTTTTCCAGCAGGATAAAACCCAGCACGCAAACAATGCCGCCTATGAAACCGGTGAGTGCCGCATAAGGAATATCCATACTGGCGCAACCTGCTGTAATCGCCACCAGCCCTCCAATGCTGCCGTTCACGCCATTCGTCATCAACGCCGGTTGACGTGCAAGCGCACTCATCAAAAGGGCGCCCAGCGCACCTGCTGCACCAGCCACGTGCGTATTCAGGACAATCGGCCCAATATCGGTGCCAGCCAACAAGGTACTGCCGCCGTTGAACCCGAACCAGCCGAACCAGAGCAGAAAACCGCCGATGGCAATATAACCGAGATTATGCCCAGGTATCGTATGAGGCTGCCCGTTGGCGGCAAAACGCCCAAGACGCGGCCCCAGAATCAGGATGCCAGCCAGCGCGCACCATGCGCCGACGGAATGCACCACGGTCGAACCGGCAAAATCGATGAACCCCAATTGGTTCAGCCAGCCCCCGGAATTCCAGACCCAGCTGCCAAACACAGGGTAGATAATCGCCGTAATGCCAATGACACCGATCAGGTAACCGAAGTAATTGGTTCTTTCCGCCATCGCCCCACTGACAATCGTAGCCGCTGTGGCAGCAAACATCATCTGAAAGAACAGTACGGCATAGTCGATGCCTCCGCCCCCTGACATCGCAAACATATCTGTACCAAACCAGCCGGACGGATTGCTACCGAACATCAGGCCATAACCCAATAACCAGAACAGCAGCGTACCCACACAGATATCCATGTAGTTCTTCATCATCACATTAACGGCATTCTTGGCCCGTACCATCCCGGATTCCAGCATGGCAAAACCCGGCTGCATCAAAAATACCATGGCACCTGCTACGACAATCCAAAGCGTATTGGCCGCATCCGCAGATACAATCTCATCGGCAAAAGTGGATAGAGGGAACATCAATGATATTGCTGTCATCAGGATAGTCATTAGAGATTTCATAGATGCTTTCTTTTTAGAGTATTTAGCAAGGAAACTTCAAGGCGAGACTGCCTGATACTAATAAGCACAAAGAATGCCAGTCATGATTGGCTTGCGTTGTGCCAGAAAATGAAAATTAATTGCTGCCTCAGGCGCTGGTTGATGCGAAAATACGGATCAACTCAATCTGGACAAATCGCGGTTGCAATCTCGCTGATTGCATTTATCTCGAGCCTGATTGCCGTACTCCATCCCGTACAAACAAACAAAAGAGAGCTGGACACCATGAAGAACCTTGCATTAATCACATTGTTCACAACCCTGTCTGCCTGCAGCATGCTCGGTGGCGATAAAACCGCCGACACCCGCGAGTGGATTCCGGTAAGCTGTATTGGCTTTGCGGACTGGCAAGTCTGTCAAGACAAGGCCAAGAGGCTATGCCCTGGGGGATATGACGCAAGAAACCTGAAAGAAAGCCTGATTACACAGAATCGCAGTATGGAAATTGCCTGCAAAGGCTGATCTGGCAAAGCCCGATAAAAATGGCAGCCTCGGCTGCCATTTGCACTATTTGGAGGATAGCTGCAGTAGTTGCGTATTAGCAGCTCAAGGTTAAAAACACAGACTGGTGAATCCTGATAAATAAATATAGAGACCTACAGCTCCTGACTACAAACCGCGCTCTACCATATCGATCAAACGTTGGCCTATGACTTCTGCCTGAGTTTTATCCAGAGACCTGAGTGGCCCCTCAAGCATTAACTTCGCAAATCCATGCACCGCAGACCAGGCAAAAATTTCTGCAAACTGCCTGCGCTCCAAGGTGATGGCCCCAGCTTCAACCAGCTTATCCAGGGCCGTGCCCAATAATTGATAGGCCGTCAGGCCGCTTTCCCCTGCACTCGCCGGATTGTCTGCATTACTGAGATCGTTCGGCACTGAGAACGCCATCCCGAACAGGCCAGGCTCTGCCAAAGCGAACCTGAGATACGCGGTGCCGACTGCTCGCAGCCTGGCTCGGGCGACCTCTAGCTGGTCATCACTCTTGTCTATCCTGCCGATTTCATTTTCTATCTCGACAGCCAGTGCTGACTGGGCGGCCATGCTGACTGCCTGCAATAGCGCATGACGGTCTGCAAAATGCCGATAGGCCGCATTAGGCGACACCCCGGCCTGCCTCGTGACTTCCCTGAGCACGACAGCTTCTGCCCCGCCTTTTCTTGCAAGTTGCACCGCCGCCTCGAGCAAGGCCCGGTACAAATCCCCATGACGATAAGTGCTGCGCTTGATCTGTGTAGTCGTTTTATTTGTCATATTCATACTTGTTGACAGCGTCAACAACTGGAGGTGTAATGTATACATTGTACACATTACACCGTAATTCGATTGTAAGTACATTGTAATGCGACTTGAGAACAAGGTCGCCGTAATTTATAACGGCAATGCAACGGGAAACAGGCATGAAAATCGAACCGCGAATGGAACATGAATGGTTACAACAACTTGTCGGCACATGGGCCATCGAATCCGAATGCACGATGCAACCAGACAATGCCCCGGAAAAATTCAAGGGCATAGAAAGCGTAATCTCCATCGGCGACTTCTGGATACAGGGGGAATGTCATGGCGAAATGCCAGGTTGCGATACCATGGCTGACATGGTCATCACTCTCGGTTATGACCCCGTAAAACAATGCTTCGTCGGTACCTGGATTGGCTCAATGATGCCACATTTATGGATCTATCAAGGCTCGTTGGACGCCGATAAAAATATCTTGACCCTCCATAGCGAGGGCCCGAGCTGTCATGACGAAAACAAGCTGGCGAAATACACCGACATCATCGAAATAAAAAGCAGCAACCACCGCACACGGACTTCACTCATGCAAGGTGCGGATGGTAAATGGCACACATTAATCACAACCAGCTACCGGCGCATACAGCAGCCATGCCTCATCGCAATATGATTGAATAAGGAGAAACCTCATGATCAAAGCAACCCTGATTATCGTCGCAGTTCTTGTTGCAGCCCTGTTAATCTATGTAGCCCTGAAACCCGCTGATTTCACGATTCAGCGCAGCGTCACGATCAAGGCCTCGCCAGAAAAAGTGTTCCCGTTCATCAACGACCTGCACATCATGCAGACATGGTCGGCCTGGGAGAAAGTGGATCCCGGAATGAAACGCAGCTACAGCGGAGGAACCAGTGGCAAAGGGGCTAAATATGCATGGGAAGGCAACAGGGAGATTGGCCAGGGCAGCTTGGAAATCACGGAATCGACCCCGTCTTCAAAAGTCACCCTGTCCCTGGACTTCATCAAGCCATTCGCCGGTCATAGTGTTGTTGAGTTTTCCCTGCAAGCGGAAGGTGAAAATACAGTCGTCACCCAAACCATGTGGGGCACAAGCACATTCATTCCAAGACTCATGTGCAGTTTGTTTTTCGATCAGGACAAAATGATAGGCGGCAAATTCGAGGAAGGGCTGGCGGGTCTCAAGGCTATGTCCGAACAATAAATGACTGGAAAACTGTCACCCGTGCACGCAACAGATCGGGCAGCGAACGTCGGCCTGCTCAATGATTCAGGCTTTCGGACCCACCCGACCAACCCTGCAGTTTGAAACCCTGCTCCCGGAAAAGCTTGACGCAGGCATCGACCACTGCCGGGTCAAAAAGCGTACCCCTGTGATCCTGAATTTCCTTTAGCGCGGCATCAACACCCAAGGCTGGCCGGTACGGACGGTGCGTCATCATGGATTCGGTCACATCGGCCACTGCGATAATCCTGGCTTCCAGTAGAATCTGGTCGCCTTTCAGCCCTTGCGGATAACCGCTGCCATCGATTCTTTCATGGTGCTGCAACACCATCTGCGCAATCGGCCACGGATAATCAACCGATTTCAACAAATCATATCCGTACTGCGAATGCTCTTTGACCAAGCTGAACTCTATCGGGCTAAGCCGGGCCGGCTTGCTGAGAATCTCGACAGGCACCTTGATTTTACCGACATCGTGCAAAACGCTGGCCAGCTGTATTCCTTCGACCTGCTCTTCAGGCAACTGCAGGTTCCGTGCAATCGCCACCGCGATCTCAGCGACGCGATGTTGATGCCCTGCCGTATAAGGATCACGCATCTCGACCATGGCTGCGAGCAAGGCAACCGATTCAACCAGGTTATTTTTCAGCTTTTTCTCATTCTCCTTGAGCTGCGCAGTCTGTTGGTCTACAACTTCCGACAGGTGATGGCGTAACTGATGCAGCTCCAGATGGGTCCGTACACGTGCGATCAGTTCGTTACGTTGATAGGGTTTGGTGACGTAATCCACGGCCCCAAGCTCAAAACCCTGAACTTTTTCATCCGTCTCGGAAGCGGCACTGACAAAAATAACGGGAACATCACTGGTCTCGGATGCAGCTTTCAGGCGTCGACAAACTTCAAAGCCATCCATCTCAGGCATACGGATATCCAGCAGCACCAGGTCAGGTGCATGACTGATAGCCGCATGCAAAGCCAGTTCGCCGCTGATCGCGGAACGCACCTCATAGCCTTCCGCCTTCATGATATCCGTCAATAGCTTGAGTGATGCCGGGGTGTCGTCCACCACCAGAATACTGGCCTGTTTTGTTGAAACCTTGGTTAATGTCTTGTCTGTCATGGGATGTAAAAATCAAACACTTTTAATGGCCTTCAGTATGGCCGGGTAATCAAAGTTCTCTGCCAGATGCTGCAGGCTCTTCTCCAGATCAGCATCATGAACCGCCACTTGCTGGATCACGGCAAGAATCCTGTCGCTCTCCAGGCTTTCAAGGGCATTCTCCAGCTCATCTTTCAAATCTGCAGGCAATACGGCCAGCGCTTCATGCGTCAGTAACACATCGCTAATAGTATCCTCCTGCTGAGAGGATTCGTAGATATACTCTACACCCAACTGTTCACTCAGACATTGATATATCTCATTAAAACGATAGGGTTTGATTACCACATCATCTATCCCCGTCTTGAGCATCTCGCCACGTTGCTCAGCCAGCGCCGAGGCTGTGACCGCAACGATTTTTACATCCTTGCCACCAGGCAGCTGGCGAATCTGCCGCGTGGCTTCCATACCATCCATGACCGGCATACGCCTGTCCATCCAGATCAGGTGTGGTTGCCACTCCTGAAAGCAGTGCACACCCTGCTTGCCGTTATCCGCCACCTTGACGGCAAAACCTGCCTTTTTCATCAACTGGCTAAGCAATATCTGGTTCTCCTTCTGATCCTCAACAATCAGAATTCGATACTCCGGCTGGCCTGGCGCAAGCCCAATCACATCCCCTTTGAACACATCCGCCAGTTTTGCCGCATCTGCCTCATCGGCGATTTCCAGGGGAATATCGACAAGGAACAGGGAACCCTTGCCCGGCTTGCTCTTCACACTGATATTGCCGCCCATCAACTCCACGTACTGACGCGTAATAGTCAGGCCCAGCCCCGTGCCCTTCTGCTTGCTGGTATCGCCAACCTGCACAAACGGTTCAAATATCTTTTTCTGGTCTCCGGTTTTGATGCCTATTCCCGTATCCTCGACTTCCAGCAACAAATGCGCATGCGTATTTTTCTTGGTATTCAAGCGCACGGTAATCTCACCCTGCTGGGTGAATTTGATTGCATTACCAACCAGGTTCAGCAGCACCTGGCGCAAACGGGTTTCGTCGCCCTTGATATATCGCGGAAACTTTGAGGCCTGGTCTACCTTTAGCTGTAAACCTTTCTCTTGCGCGCGGATGTGCATCAAATCCGTGATATCGCGCACCAGAGCCCCAAGATCCAGTGGCACCGACTCAATCTCCACATTGCCAGCTTCGATCTTGGCCATATCAAGCACGTCATTGATCAGGTTTAGCAGATGCTCGCCGCTGCGATTGATAATATCCAGGCTCTCCAACTGGGATTCTGTCAGTGATGCCTCCTTGCGCAGAAGGCTGGAAAAACCAAGAATGGCGTTCAAAGGTGTGCGCAGTTCATGGCTCATACTGGCGAGGAAAGTGCTCTTGGCGCGATTCGCCATCTCGGCCGCCTCGCGTGCCAATACCAAAGCCACCGTGCGCTCCTGCACCTCTTCCTCCAGATGATCCTTGTACTGGATCAACTCATTCTCGGCACGCTTACGTTCGGTCAGGTCGATGAAGGTCGCCAGAAAATCATCCTCCAGAATGACGCCGGAGATTTCCATGATGCGCACTTCGCCGTTTTTGCAAGTCACATGATACTCATGCGGCTGAATATCCTGCCCGGTCTCCGTCGCAATTTGCACGGCCTTGTCCCAAGTCGACAAGACCCAGGCACGATAGTCTGCATCCGGATAAGCCAGCTGCCACCAGGCATCCAGCGTCGGAACATCCTCATGCGTATAGCCGAAAGTCTTGCTGAAACGGTCGTTGATACTCGCCATTACCTTATTTTCCAGGACATAGCACATCGGGATCGGCGCGGCTTTCACCAGCTTGCGAAAACGCGCTTCATTTTCGATCCGGATGTTCTTTTCCTCTTCCAGGGTATCCAGCATGCGATAGAGATGCCTCGCCAGCACGCCAATTTCATCGGTGCGCTGCATATCAGCACGCTGGAAAACCTTACCCTGCTCTGCATCGTTGGCTAGTGTAACCAGGCGATCCAGCCCGCTGGTCATGTTCCGCGCCAATCTTGAAGCGATGGTAAAGATAACCAGCACAAGAAGTATGGAGAATGTGACACCAACAAAGGTCATCTGACGAAGATTGGCATTGACGGTATCGCGTGTCATCTCAACCCGCACCCAACCTATATGTCGTTCACCGGCCATGATTGGTGCAGCGACATCAATCAGGTTGTGCTGATCAAGAAGAATCCGTTGTTCTATCGCCCCTTGAAGCAAACCTTTGCTGATGTCATCGCTCAAAAATTTACCGATATATTCCTGCCGGGTGGAAGCCAGGACTTCACCCTGCGGCGTAAGCACGGCGGCAAATTTGATATCCGTTGCCCCGGTAATGCCCTGCAGAACCTCCTGCAAACCTGCCAGGTCGTTTGCCAGAACCCAGGAAGTACTGCTGTAAGTAAAGCTGTTTGCCAGGTCAAAAGCATTCTGGAGACCCTGATCATATTGGGTGTTGCGTTCGTAGACATAGAGCAGCGACCCAGTACCCAGGCTGATTAATAGCGCGGCAAGCGAGAACGACCACGCCAACTGACGGTAGATGGACCTGCCCCATTTCAGGTAAAGCCGCGCCAACAGCCTGGGGAAAAAGTTCTTCAGGGTGATCATCTCAATGCTCGATTTCACGCACAGTTTGAGAAAACTCATGGAGGAACTCCCTTACCGGGAGGTAGGTTTCATCAGTGGCGGCTTCAAACTGCGATACCGGAACACGCGCCAGCATGTTTCTGCCTTCAGCTGTTTCATGCAGGCTGAACAGCAACTGAGAAAAAGCCTCTGCAATCTCTGGTGGAACATCGTGACGTACCACCCATCCGTTATTCAGCAACGAATGCGTCTGCCATTTCACGACCAACTGCTCTGCCTGCTCTGGATGCTCCAGAATAAAAGTCTTCCACGGCACGGGCCAGGTTGCTCCAGCCGCCACGTGTCCGCGCAGGACGTTCTCAATGGAAGATTCCTGCGAACCGACATAACGGCTCTCGATATCATGGTTCACATCAATACCATGTGTGTGCAGGTAGTATTGCGGCATGAAGGTCGCGGCCAGTGCGGTTTTCCCGGGATAGGAAACCGCCTTGCCCTTGAGGTCGGCAACCTCACGGATACCGCTATCCTTGCGTATCAGGATGATGCCGCGAAAATCCTCGTCATCGCCCATCTTGCCAAAAATACGATAGCCATGTTTGACTGACAGAACGGTCTGGTAAGGGTTGGGCATGGCGAATGCGAAATGCCCGGCATAGAGTTTTTTATCGAACTGCGTGTAATTGCGCGAAGCTTCGAGTTTGAAGTGCGCGCCGGGAATATTGGCGTTCATGTGGTCTACGATAGGACCGTAAACTTCCATCAGGCGCTGCGGGTTGTGTAACGGGTGAATGCCGACGATATATTCCGCCGCATGTTGTGAGTCCGCCGTAGTCGGCGTCGGTTCATAGACAACATCATCAGAACTGCCGCAGGCAACCAGCAGCATCGCCGTAAAAAGGAGAATACAGAAAGATGTGGCGCGAACTGACCCGTCGGTTGTGATCATCAGCAATTCACCTTCCTTTTCAGGGTGAAGCACTCCCATCAAATTTAAACATCCATCAGCGCATCATGCAGACGGCTGAATGAATATTGTGGGTGGTGCCCCCGACACGAATCGAACGTGTGACCCTCCCCTTAGGAGGGGGATGCTCTATCCACTGAGCTACGGGGGCAACAGCGTTATTTTCTCATATTTCACGCTGCTGCGAATTCAGAATCATAAAAACTGTCATGAGTTTGTATACGCTATGACGCTCACCGAATCTACAACCCATAGGTACAACCCATAGCTACAACCCATAGGATAGTCATGAAACTTGCCATCATTATCGCCGCCATCGCCCTGACCCTGCTGCTATTCCGCTCCATCAGTTACGCTGCGGATGTGCCAAAGGTTGGTGACTCTGCGCCTGATTTTAGCCTGCCGGATGCAAAACACCAGACTCACACGCTCAAGGACTATTCCGGTAAATGGCTGGTGCTTTATTTCTATCCCAAGAACGATACCCCCGGCTGCACCAAGGAAGCCTGTGCTTTCCGCGACGATCTGTTCCAGATTGAAAAACTCAATGCAAGCGTTGTGGGCATCAGTGTCGACGACACCAACTCGCATGCAGAATTTGCCAGGAAATATAAGCTGCCCTTCCCTCTGCTTTCTGACAAGAACGGCAAAGTGGCGGACAGTTATGGCGCGCTGAGGAATCTTGGAATTATCAGGATAGCCAAGCGTTACACCTACCTGATAGACCCAAAGGGCAAGATCGCCAAAGTCTATCTCAGCGTTGACACTTCCAGGCACTCACAGGAAATCATCGATGATTTGAAGAGGCTGAGCAAAACAAGCTCATAGATTCAGGCAAGGGCAACCGGACAAAATAAAAAAGCCGCTAACGGGATAGCGGCTTTTGTTGTGTCATCAGCGATTTGGTGCCCGGGGCCGGAATCGAACCGGCACGACCGTTAAGTCGAGAGATTTTAAGTCTCTTGTGTCTACCAATTTCACCACC
>PHCD01000144.1 GCA_002842135.1 Betaproteobacteria bacterium HGW-Betaproteobacteria-8
TTAAAGCCAACAAGGTGGTCGGCGTACAGACCAGCCGTGGTTACATCGCCACAAATCAGGTGCTTTCTGCGGTCGCCGGATTCACGCCCAGGATTTGCAAAATGGTTGACCTCGCCACGCCCATTATCATCCAGCCGCTGCAAGCCTGTGTCACCGAGCCAATGAAACCCTGGCTCGACCACATCCTAGTTTCCGGCAGCCTGCACGTGTACGTCAGCCAGTCATCGCGCGGCGAACTGGTCATGGGTGCTGCGCTCGACCCTTATGAAATGCATTCCACCCGCTCATCACTGGAATTCGTCGAGGGTCTGTCATCCCATATCCTGGACATGTTCCCTTTCCTTTCCAACGTCAAGATTGTGCGCCAGTGGGCCGGGATGGCGGACATGACGCCGGACTTTGCCCCCATCATGGGCAAAACCCCGATTGAAGGTTTTTATCTGGATGCCGGATGGGGGACATGGGGATTCAAGGCCACGCCGATCAGCGGCAAGAGCATGGCTGCAACCATAGCCCATGACCGCGCACCCGACCTGATCCACAGTTTCCGCCTGTCGCGCTTCGATGAATTCGAACTCACCGGCGAAAAAGGTGCCGCCTCCGTCGGCCATTAACCCACTACTCAATGAGACCATGAAACTACTTGACTGCCCCATCAACGGCACCCGCCCCATCAACGAATTCGTATTCGGTGGTGAATTCAGGACCATGCCTGATCCCGAACAATGTTCGGACAAGGCCTGGGCCGACTATGTGTACAACCGCAACGGAGCGCCAGGTGCAAAGAAGGAATGGTGGCTCCATAGCCCAAGCGGCACCTGGTTTATTGCCGAGCGCAACACCCTGACCGATGAGGTATTGCGCTCGTTCCTGCCGGGCAAGGAGGTTGCGGAATGAGCACAAGGCTGCCACAACAAGCTGGGGAATGGATAGATCGCGAGCAGCCTCTGCGTTTCTCGTTTGAAGGCAAGGAATATGCTGCATTTGAGGGAGATACGATTACCAGCGCGCTATGGGCCAACGGTGAAAAAACATTGGGCCGCAGCTTCAAATACCATCGTCCGCGCGGAATACTCAGTTTTGCCAATCATGATATCAATGTCATGGTCACGGATGGTGCGGACACCAATATTCGCGGCGATGTAGTGAAGGTCAGGGACGGCATGCAGCTGCATGCTGTCAACACCAGCGGCGGGGTCAAAAAAGACCGGAACCGGTACCTCGATGCGATTTCCGCACTGCTGCCCGTCGGTTTCTATTACAAGGCCTTTCACACACCGCGCCAACTGTTTCCTTTCTGGGAAAACATCGTCCGCAAAGCTGCAGGCTTGGGCATTGTCAATTTCAGCTTTCCGCGCATCACCAAACCCAAGCATCACAGGTTCTGCGATCTGCTGGTGGTCGGCGCAGGTCCTGCAGGCATGGCGGCGGCCTTGGCTGCTGCCGAAGCTGGGCTACAAGTTTTTCTGGTCGACGAAAACCGCGAACTGGGCGGCAGCCTGGGTTATGACCATGCTGCAGACAGCGAAAGCCGGATGCTGCTTACCGATTACCTGCACCGCATATCAAACCAGCCCAACATCAAGGTTTTCAGGGAAGCATACGCAGGGGCTTATTACACGGATCATCTAATTCCCGTCGTTCAGTCCTCCGGCATCACAAAGGTTCGCGCCGGAACCGTCATTGTGGCCAGCGGCGCATTCGAGCAAGCACCCGTATTCCGCAACAACGACCTGCCGGGCGTGATGCTCGGCTCAGCCGCGCAGCGCATGATACGCCGTTATGCCGTCAAACCATTCGAGCAGGGCGTGGTATTGACTGCAAACACCTACGGTTACCGTGTTGCGCTGGACCTGATTGCAGCCGGGGTGAAAATTGTAGCGGTGGTGGATTTGCGGGCAGAAGGCGAATCTGGCGATCTGCATGAACAGGTAGCCGCGCACGGCATAACGATACACCGCGGGAGCTGCGTGTATGAAGCAAAGCCCGCCACCGACAAACTCAGCGTAGCGGCTGCCGTCATCTGCTCATACGATGAAAAGACAAATAGCGCAGATCCTCACAATGCCTTTGAAATCCCATGCGACGGCATCGCCATGAGTGCGGGCTGGGCCGGTGCCAGCGGGCTGCTTTATCAGGCCGGGACAAAAATGCGTTATGACGATTCCGTCCAGCAATTCATACCGGGCGACCTGCCTGACGGTGTCTTTGCCGCGGGCAAGGTTAATGGCGTATTCAATCTGCAGGCGCGTATGGACGATGGCGTGCGCGCCGCACACCTGGCCCTGCGCCATCTTGGCAAGCCTGCACAGGATATCCGTGTCCCTGCGCACACAGGCAGCTCACCCAGCCACCCTTATCCGTTTGTGCCGCATGCAAAAGGCAAGAATTTTGTCGATTTTGATGAGGATCTTTGCCTGAAGGATTTCAGCAATGCCGCACAGGAGGGCTTCAACAATATTGAGTTGATGAAGCGCTTCACCACTGTCGGCATGGGACCGAGCCAGGGCAAGCACT
>PHCD01000145.1 GCA_002842135.1 Betaproteobacteria bacterium HGW-Betaproteobacteria-8
TGGCCGGTCAAACCCGGATGAAGTTGCGCTTGATACTGAAGATGCAATCAATGTAGTGGATGGCACACTGATTCCGGCATCGCTCAACGTGCTGGCACAACTGCAGCAGGCTGCGGCCAAAGAAACCGGGGAACAAACCACACAGCCAGCTTTAGATACAACTCAGCAAAAGACTGATGATGCCGGCACCAAACCGATACCTGCGGCTAACAATGAAACAGCAGCAGTCAATATAAGTGACAGCACGAAACCTGCGCTAACCGGCCTGGAGAAACTGGCACAAACTGCAGGGGATCAGCGCACACAGGCTGAAGACTTCGATAGCAAAATTTTCGATAGCTCAAAATTTGACAGCGAAAAATTCAATAACGCTAAATTTGATAGCGCACTGTCAGAAAGTTTAAACAAAATCACTGCAATCAAAGAACCCGTCGCCAGCTTGCTGCAAAGCCAGCCCGTGTCCGCCGCACAAACTGCAGCGGCCAACCTGGCCAATAATAGCCTGATCATGACGCCGCCCGGCAAGGAAGGCTGGAGCCAGGCCATTGGGCAACGTGTCATGTGGATGGTCGGCGCTACGCAGCAATCGGCAACACTGACACTAAACCCGCCGGAAATGGGCCCGCTGCAAATTGTCATCAACGTTCACAATGACACAACCGACGCCGCTTTCTTTTCCGACCGGCAGGAAGTCAGGCAGGCCCTGCAGGACGGCATGGACAATTTGCGCGAAATGATGAAAGAAGCCGGTATCAACCTGGGCCAGACCAACATCAACCAACGCGACAAAATGGCTCAGGATTTCACGCAACAGCAACAGCTGGCTGCGCATCAGGACGCAGGTAATAATGCACAAACTGCTGGGGAATCGTCAGTTTCAACAACGCCCGCACGTGCCGGATTGGGCCTGGTCGATACCTTCGCCTGATTGAGGAAACGCTGATTACGCCCGCTGGCTCATTTAGCCAGCGTTTCCATAAATCAGGCCCTCCAGCCTCTCACCGGAAACCATGCTACAACGCATGGTTCGCACACTATCTTTTGAAAATGCATGCCGTTCGTCATCCATGCACACGCACGCTCATGCCCTTTTTCCGCGCGCATTGTAAGGCCTGATATAGCGCATATTCCCGCTTCTTTTCCCCGCATTCAGCCACCCTGATTTTCCTGATAATGAATCCATTCTTAATGCAATAGAAGCTCAGGAGTACAGAATGGCTCAAGCACCTGCCCCAGAAGAAGTTGTGCCAGGGGAAGTTAACCCAGAGAAAAGCTCAAAATCCAGGCTCATCATGATCATCGTGGTGATATTGATTCTGCTCGGCGGCGGTGGTGCAGCCTGGTATTTCATGCAGCCGCAAGCTGCTGGAAAAGGAAAGAGCGAAGTCAAGGAAGAAGCCAAGGCGGAAACTGCTGCTCCGGTCTTTATGACTTTGGAAACATTCACCGTCAATCTGCTGCCGGATCCGGGTGAGCAGTATTTGCAAACCGACATTTCATTACAGCTCAGCAAAGCCAGCAACGAAGAATTAATCAAACAGTTCATGCCATTGGTAAAAGCGAAGACTTTGATGATTCTCTCAAACAAGAAAAGCTCAGATATCTCCAGCATCGAAGGTAAAAATACTTTAAGCCAGGAGATCGCCGATAACATCAATAAGCTCCTGGCTCAAGCCAGCAAAGACCCTGTGGTGAACGGCGTATTTTTCACTTCCTTCATTATTCAGTAACTTGTAACCAGCGCCACAATCATGGTCGATAATTTTCTTTCGCAAGATGAAGTCGATGCCCTCCTGAAAGGGGTCACCGGCGAGCAGGACGAGGTCAAGAACGAGATCGACCCGACTGCGGTGCGGGATTACAACCTCGCCACACAGGAACGGATCGTGCGCGGCAGGTTGCCGACGCTGGAAATCATTAACGAACGTTTTGCCCGCCTGTTGCGTATCGGGCTGTTCAACTTTCTCAGGCGCACTTCCGAGGTCTCGGTCGGGTCAGTCCGTATCAGCAAGTACAGCGACTTCATCCGCAACCTGGTCGTCCCCACCAACCTGAACCTGGTGCAGATCAAGCCTTTCCGAGGTACTGCACTGATGATTTTCGACCCCAACCTGGTATTTCTACTGGTTGACAACCTGTTTGGCGGCGACGGTCGTTTTCATACACGGGTTGAAGGCCGCGATTTCACACAAACGGAACAGCGCATCATCAAGCGCCTGCTGGACATCGTCACTGAAACCTATATGAAATCCTGGGAGCCGGTTTACCAGATCGAGTGCGAGTACGTGCGTTCGGAAATGAACACGCAGTTCGCCAACATCGCCACGCCAAATGAGGTCGTCGTTTCAACCACCTTCACGATTGAGCTGGGCGACGTCAGCGGAGAACTCCACTTTTGCATGCCCTACGCCATGATAGAGCCGATACGCGACATTCTCAGCTCCAGCCTGCAAGGCGAAGTGCTGGGCGTCGACCGGCGCTGGGTACGGCTGATGACACAACAGATCC
>PHCD01000146.1 GCA_002842135.1 Betaproteobacteria bacterium HGW-Betaproteobacteria-8
TTCCAGCACCGCACTCAGGGCCTTGAGCTTTTCCTGCACCGTGTCGTAGGCGCTTTCGAAATTTTTCAGAGCCAACGCCTTCTGCACCGGCATGCGCGCGCCTTCATAAGCGAAGATCAGGCGGAAATCGCGCACCGCTTTTTCCAGCGCTGCCGTCGCCTCCGGCAAGGCCAGGCAATCCTTCGCCGTGGTGATGAACTCGGCATGCGCATCGCGCGCCAGTTCCATGATCTGGCTGGTGGAAACATCCTCGCCAAAGAACAGCCCTGCCACCTCCGGCAACTGGTGCGCCTCGTCGAAGATCACCGTATTGGCCGAGGGCAACAGCTCGGCCACGCCCTCATCGCGCAGCATCACATCGGCAAAGAACAGATGATGGTTGACCACCACCACATCCGCCGCCAGCGCCCGCTTGCGCGCCTCCATGACGAAGCAATCCTTGTAATAGGCACATTCCTGCCCCATGCAGTTGTCGCGAGTGGAAGTCACCGAAGGCCAGACCGTCGCACTCTCCGGCACATCGGTCAGCTCCGCCTTGTCGCCGCTGCTGCTGTTCTCGGCAAAGGCGCGAATCTTCTGCACATAATTCGCATCCTCGCGCGAGACGAAGCGCCCCTCGTTCACCGCCCGTTCCAGATGAAAATGACAGACGTAATTGGCCCGGCCCTTCAACATCGAAACCGTCACCGGCACCTTCAACGCATCGCGCACGGCCGGCAGGTCGCGGTTGAACAACTGATCCTGCAAGGTCTTGGTGCCGGTGGAAATAATCACCTTGCCGCCGGAAAGCAGCGCTGGCACCAGATAGGCAAAGGTCTTGCCGGTGCCGGTACCCGCCTCTGCCACCAACTGGCCGCCCTGCTTGATTGCATCTGCGATGGCCTGCGCCATTTCCAGCTGCTGCTGGCGCAGACGATAACCGGGAATGGTTTCAGCAAGCGGGCCTTGCGGGGAAAAAACATGATTGAGATCAGACATAGCCGGATTATAAAGGGTGAGACTGCATATGCTGAACGAATGGCGGGAGAATCAAAAAAAGAAATTGGCAAGACGATGAAAATACGAAGTTAGTGATGCTTTCCTGTTGATTCTTGATGAATGTACGGCCTATGATTTGGCTATATTTTGAATACTTATAAAAAATACATTTTGAATGATGCGAAATGAATTAATCGTGGCCTATGCCCGATTATTACTCGCCACTCTGGAGGTTTAGATAATGGGGTTATACCTAAGAAAGAGCATCAGCATCGGCCCGTTACGCTTCAATCTGTCGAAGTCCGGAGTGGGAGTTTCTGCTGGCGTAAAGGGCCTTAGGTTTGGCGTCGGGCCACGGGGCAACTATGTGCACATGGGACGCGGCGGCTTGTACTACCGCGCCACACTTCCGCCGTCTACCGCCTCCCATAAACCACTCATTCAACCCGATTTATCTTCTTCTCCACAAATCCCGCCGGAAACTCATGCACTCCTCGAAGAAATTGAATCGGCGCATATATCGCAAATCGTCGATTCGTCCTCCCACGAGCTTCTCGATGAACTGAATCGAAAGCGCGCAAAGATGCGACTGTGGCCTGTTGTAGCGACTGCCTCAGTTGTGATACTCGGCTTGGGCGTGTTTTCAAATTGGCCAACATGGTTACTATCCACCCTTCTTTTTGCTGGCGCTGTTGCCACATATGTAGCTCACAGTAGAGACACTTTGGAAAAAACCGTTGTCTTGTTCTACGATTTTGATTCCGATATGGAGACTACCTATGCGCAACTTCACAGAGCAGCCAGCCAGCTTGCCAGCTGTGCTGCTGCATGGCATATAGAGGCATCGGGGAAGGTTCATGACCGGAAGTACCATGCAGGTGCAAGCGATCTTGTTCGCCGAAAGAACACATTCATCCAGAAGGCTGAACCGCCCTACGTTAAGACGAATATCGAAACTATCGCTGTTGGCGTGGGACATCAGACGCTGCACTTTTTTCCCGACCGCGTTCTTGTGTATGACACAAATGGCGTTGGCGCCGTTGGCTATTCGGAGTTACATGTTGACGTAAGCGCAACCCAGTTCATCGAGAGCGACTCCGTGCCTCGTGATGCCGAGGTTGTTGACCGGACTTGGAAGTACGTCAACAAGTCTGGCGGTCCAGATCGCAGATTCAAAGACAACAAGGAACTACCGATCTGTCGCTATGAAGAAATTGCGCTGTCGAGCCAATCGGGATTGAACGAAGTCGTGCAACTATCCAGGTGCGGATTGGGCAGCGACTTTGCCAAAGCAATTTTTCTGCTCGGCAAGACAATACCGAAGGAAAGTAGCGGAGCAGCACAAGCGGCGTAAGTCTGTACTCGAGCAGACTTACGCAAAGAGCCGCGCAGTGGACTTGCCCTAAAAAAGTAGACACATCACTCTAACTTTTGGAGGATGTGTGAAATGGCTAGAACCATCAAACGAGCCTATGCTCGTTATACAGATTC
>PHCD01000147.1 GCA_002842135.1 Betaproteobacteria bacterium HGW-Betaproteobacteria-8
CCTTCCTGCGGGAAATACATGTCATACAGACGTGATAGCCAGAAACGCACGGCAGCGATACGCAACATCAGCGGCCATGCGGATTTTTCTTCATCGGTCAGTTCACGGAACTCCTCGTAACCTTCCAGCAAGGCCTGCACTCTTGCCGCATCAACGCTGCCATCCGGCTCCACACACCAGTCATTGACGGCGATTGCCACGTCGTAAAGCAGCGCATCGTTGCAGGCATAATAAAAATCGATCAGCCCGCCCAGTTCATCGCCATCAAACAGCACATTGTCACGGAACAGGTCGGCATGGATTACGCCCTGCGGCAAATCGCCCAATGCCTGCTCGGATTGGTACTTGAGCTCGCGGCTGAGCAGGTTGGCCGCCCTGGTTTCCATCAACGGCATGACTTCGACTGCCGTACCGATACGCCATGCCTTGCCGCGCGGATTCTCCATATGCTGCTCGAAAGATTCGCCCGCCTCATGCATGCGCGCCAGTATCCGGCCGATTTCCCTGCAATGGGTCACGCTTGCCTGCTCCAGCGACTTGCCGCGCAGGCAGGTCGCCAACGCTGCCGGCTTGCCATTCAACATGCCCAGTGTCTGGCCGTCATGCGTATGCACCGGCGCCGGACAGGGAATGTCATGCGCTGCCAGATGATCCATCAGATCAAGAAAATACGGCAGCTCCTCCGCGGTGTTTTTTTCGAACAGCGTCAACACATAGCGGCCGGTGGTCGTCGTGACAAAATAATTGGTGTTGGTGATGCCGGAAGCGATGCCTTTGAGCTCAAGCAGCTCGCCCAGAGGGTAATTGGCTAGCCAGGTACTGAGCTGCGCTTCGGTGACGGTGGTGAATACAGACATAAATACAAGACAGGCGCTCCAGCGTTCAACGCATGGCGCCTGCCTACCTTAGTAAAACAAGCGGATTAAAAGCGGAAAATGACCCATTTCGGAATGCTCAATGGTGGCGACGGGCCATCGAATCTCGACCAGCCGCCATCCTGGTCTTCCTTCTGCAAGTAATAGGGCACACCGTGTTTCGGCGTGATTTTCAGCATGTAGAGCTCGCCATTGATACGATACTCCTCGACCGTTTCCTCATCCTTCTGGATGATCGTCACTTCAGGTTCATCCGCCCCTGCACCATCCAGCACCATAGGAGGTGGCGGCACGTCCGGCAATGGCTCAAGATCCTGAGGAATGTTATCCGCCGCCTGAGCCATCATGGGCAACATCAAGGAAACTGCAAGAAACAATCGAATGCGGCGCATAAAAGTCATCCATTTAAAGACAATCAGATTCTATCAAAAAGCATCGCGTACTGTGCTCAATAATTGCACCCCGACGTAGCCCGACATAGCAGCGAAGCTCGACATTACAGGTAAAGCTGAATCTGCAGTTCTTTCGGCGAAGGTTCGAAACCACGGTGTTCATAATGCTGGAATATCGCTTCGACGATCTGATCCGGGTCGTCGATTACCTGCATCAGGTCCATATCTTCCGGCGAGGCCATGCCCTGTGCAATGAGCGTGTTACGCAGCCAGTCGAGCAAGCCTTCCCAGAAATCCGAACAAACCAGTATCAGCGGAATCTTGCGCGTCTTGCTGGTCTGGATCAGTGTCAACGCTTCCATCAGTTCATCCAGCGTGCCGAAACCGCCCGGCATCACCACATAAGCCGAAGCATTCTTGACGAACATGACCTTGCGCATGAAAAAGTGATTGAAGTTCTGGCCGACATCCTGATACGGGTTGCTTGCCTGCTCGTGCGGCAGCACGATATTCAACCCGATACTGGCCGATTTGCCGTAATAGGCGCCCTTGTTGGCCGCTTCCATGATACCGCCGCCACCGCCGGAAATTACGCTAAATCCGGCGTCGGACAGCTTGCGAGCGATATCTTCAGTCAATTTGTAATGCGGGTGGCCGGGTTTGGTACGCGCACTGCCGAAAATGGTGACTGCCGGGGTAATCTGTTTCAGCCGTTCGGTAGCATCGACGAATTCTGACATAATCTCGAATGCATGCCACGACTCGTGCGAGGGGTGCATTTGCTCCAGGATTTCCGGATCAACCACTTTAGGTAACTTTTTTGCAGCAGACATATCAGGATCCCATATGAAAACGTTGTTATTGGTCGATGGCTCGTCCTATCTGTATCGCGCATTCCACGCCATGCCGGATCTGCGCAACCGCCAGAACGAACCCACCGGTGCCATCCAGGGTGTGCTCAACATGCTGCGTCGGCTGCACAAGGACTATCCTGCCGATTATAGCGCCTGCGTATTCGATGCCAAGGGTAAAACTTTCCGCGACGACATATATCCCGAATACAAGGCCAACCGCGCCGCCATGCCTGATGACCTGCGCGCGCAGATAGAACCGCTGCATGCCGCCATCAAGGCCATGGGCTGGCCGCTGATCGTGGAAGAAGGCGTGGAGGCCGACGA
>PHCD01000148.1 GCA_002842135.1 Betaproteobacteria bacterium HGW-Betaproteobacteria-8
GCTTATCTGGTGGCGAAATCGATCAAGTCCGCCCGCGTGCTGGCATTTGCTGAACTTGGCATGGAGGCGGTCTACGAGTTCGAGGTGAAGGAAATGCCGGTGACGGTGGCTGTTGATAGCTGCGGTAATTCCATCCATGAAAGCGGGCCGCAGCAGTGGCGTGGCATTGCAATCAATGCCGCAGGCTGATTTCTGCGGGCAATAAAAAAGGCTGACAAAGGTCAGCCTTTTTTATTGATTGGTGCAGCCTAGTGCGCCTTTGCCGTTGAATGCGCCATCAGTTTGTCGATATAGGCAATCGATACGGCCGAGATGACGAATGCCATGTGGATGATGGTTTGCCACATGATGGTGTGTTGATCCAGGTTGTGGGCGTTGATAAAGGTCTTCAGCAGATGGATCGAGGAAATGCCGATGATAGCGGTGGCCAGCTTGACCTTGAGCAGGTTGGCGTTGACGTGCGACAGCCAGTCCGGCTCATCCGGGTGGCCGCTGAGGTTGAGGCGCGAAACAAAGGTTTCATAGCCACCGACGATGACCATGATCAGTAAATTGGAGATCATGACGACATCAATCAGGCCCAGTACGATCAGCATGATGTCGGCTTCGGCCAGATGTGGCACCTTTTCCACCAGGTGAGTCAATTCAACCATGAAGTGGAATACATAGACGGCCTGGGCAACGATGAGACCCAGGTAGAGTGGAACTTGCAGCCAGCGGCTGCCGAACAGGATGGTGCTCATCGGGCGCAGGCGAGGTGGAACGTTTTGTTCTTGCATAAATATTCCTGAGAAACGGGGATGAAAAATGACAGTCGCAAATGATATCAAAAGTGGCTGGCACAAATATGATTATTTGCACAGCAGCCAAGACCGCTTTAACGGATTTTTGTTCCTGCTATGCAGTTACAATGCATGACCTATGCAAAATGCCTTGTTAAGCCTGCGTACATTCTTGCCGGTGATCGCCTTTTTTGGCGGATTCATCTGGGACACGCTTACCATCGGGCGCCATGTTGGCGTCTGGGACTTGTTTATTCTTGCCGGCTACCTTGCCTGTGCTGCGGCCATGCTCTGGTGGTTGGGCTATCGCCATAGTCTGCAACTGGAACCCTCAAAACTGGAACGGATTCCCTATCTGGCCTTGCAGTTTCTGTTTGGCGGCCTGTTCAGCGCGCTGTTCATCTTCTATATCAAGAGCGCCAGCCATGTCCTTGCCTTGTTGTGGACGCTGGGCCTGGCTGTCTTGCTTGTAGCCAACGAATTCATTGAAGACAAATACCGGCGCTTTACGCTGACATGGACCATTTTCGGCCTGTGCGCGATTCTGCTGTTCAACTTTCTGCTGCCTTTCATCATGGGCAGCATCCATTTCATCTGGTTTTATCTCAGCACATTTGCCGGTGCGTTACTGGTTTACGGTCTGCGCCAGGTCACTCCCGGTCGTCCCGGACGTATCGGGCCAGTCTGGCTGATTGCGGCGGTTCTGGCGCTGGCCTATCCGCTCGACATCATTCCGCCCGTGCCGCTGGTTAAGCGTGATATCCAGGTGGGTCTGGAATTAAGGCGAGGTGCAGGCGAATACCAGTTGCTGGTCGACAAGACAACGCCACTGAGCTTCTGGCAGCTGCTACGCAATGAAATTCATATGACCGAAGGGGAGCGGCTTTACTGCGTGTCTTCGGTGTTTGCGCCGCGCGGTCTCAGCACCAGGCTCTATCATCATTGGCAGTATTACGACCGGCAACAGGGTTGGGTCAGTACCGAGCGTATCGGCTTCGAACTGGAAGGTGGGCGTGACGGCGGCTTTCGTGGGTATACCTATAAACAGAACGTTTCGGCGGGTGAGTGGCGGGTGAAAATCGAGACTGAACACGGCAGGACTGTGGCGATACACAAGTTTGCCGTCATCACTGGTGAGCCGGATGTGGCGCGGGCACTTATTGATATTCTCTGATTGGCAGTTTTGCCGGACGACTCAGCTTATCTGCGATTCCAGTACATAGTCGGCACCTTCATCCAGGCCGAGCTTCTCCAGCAGGACGGGCATGGTTTCGGTCAATAGCTGGGGCAGGGTGTACGGCGGATTGACTATGAACAGCCCGCTGCCATGCATGCCGAAGCCATCAATCGAAGGCGTCTGCACTGTCAAGCTGACATGCAGCCAGCTTTTCAGAGGCAGTTTCTTGAGCTTTTCCAGCATCTGCTGCGGTTCCGGTCTTTGTAACAAGGGATACCAGATAATGTAGGTGCCGGTTGCGAAGCGTGTCAGGCTGTCCTTCAGCATGTCGACGACGCGCTGATAATCTTTCTTTTCCTCATACGGCGGGTCAATCAGCACCACTGCGCGGCGCGGCGGCGGTGGCAGCAGTGCCTTGATTCCGGCGAAGCCATCCTGCGCCTCGGTCATCACCCGGCGGTTGTTTGGCCCCAAACCCAA
>PHCD01000149.1 GCA_002842135.1 Betaproteobacteria bacterium HGW-Betaproteobacteria-8
ATTTACCGGCAACGCCAATCCCCGGCTTGCCGCAGAAGTTGTCAGCCACCTTGGCATCGGCCTTGGCCGTGCGACCGTAGACCGCTTCAGTGACGGCGAAGTCATGGTTGAGCTGATGGACAATGTGCGCGGCAAGGATGTCTTTGTCCTGCAATCCACCTGCATGCCGACCAATGACAACCTGATGGAAGTCATGGTCATGGTCGATGCACTGCGCCGCTCTTCAGCCGGCCGCATCACTGCAGCAATCCCCTATTTCGGCTATTCACGCCAGGACAGACGTCCACGCTCGGCACGTGTTGCCATTACCGCCAAGGTCGTTGCCAACATGCTGACCATTGTTGGCGTCAATCGCGTGCTGACCATGGACTTGCACTCCGACCAGATTCAGGGTTTCTTTGATATTCCCGTTGATAATATTTATGCCACCCCCTTGTTGCTGAGCGACTTGTGGCGCTGCAATTACGACAACCTCGTTGTCGTTTCCCCTGATGTTGGTGGTGTGGTGCGCGCCCGTGCCGCAGCCAAGCAATTGAATTCCGATCTGGCGATCATCGACAAACGTCGTCCAAAACCCAATGTCGCCAAGGTCATGAACATCATCGGCGATGTGGCTGACCGCACCTGCGTCATCATGGATGACATGGTCGATACCGCCAACACCCTGTGCGAGGCCGCCTCTGCACTGAAAGCACAAGGCGCGGTGAAAGTGGTTGCTTACTGCACGCACCCGGTTCTGTCCGGTGCAGCGATTGAACGCATCACCGATTCCGAGCTGGATGAGTTGGTTGTTACCAACACCATCCCGCTGCGTGCAGACGCACTGGCATGCAAGAAGATTCGTCAACTCAGCGCTGCTGAGTTGCTGGCTGAAACCATACGTCGTATCAGCAATGAGGATTCTGTCAGCTCCTTATTCATGGAGTAATGACACAAGTTTCGACCGGGATACCAAAAGTAGAACGGTCACAACCCTGCTATCTGGTCGCGGATAGCAGTCATTTAGGAGTAGTAAAATGGAAATTATTATCCAAGCAAAAAAACGCGAAAGCAAAGGTACGAGTGCGAGCCGCCGCCTGCGTCGCGCTGGCACTGTGCCAGGTATCGTTTATGGCGGTGACAAGGAAGCAGTCAGCCTTGAGTTCGATCACAAGAACCTGTTCCTGGAATTCCGTCACGAAGCATTCCATGCGTCCATCCTGACACTGGACGTGGAAGGCAAGAAGGAATCCGTACTGCTACGCGATTACCAGCTGCATCCAGTTCGTAACACCATTCAACACATCGACTTCCAACGCGTCAGCGCTACAGAGAAGATTCACGTGAAGGTGCCATTGCACTTCGTTAACGAAGAAATCGCTCCTGGCGTCAAGCTCGGTGGCGGCCTGGTAACCCACATCCTGACTGAAGCTGATGTCAGCTGCCTGGCCAAGGACCTGCCTGAGTTCATCCAAGTTGACTTGGCAAACCTGGAAACCGGTCACTCCATCCACCTGTCCGAAATCAAGCTGCCTAAGGGCGTTGAGTTCGTTCAGCTGGTACACGGTGAAGACACCGCAGTCGTTTCCATCGCCAAACCACGCGGCGGCAGCGCAGCAGAAGAAGAAGCTCCAGAAGCTGAAGCCCCAGAAGCTCCAGCAGCTGAGTAATCTCTGCCAAGTGACTGACAAACGCGCGTTTTGGGCAACCAGAACGCGCGTAATCATTTATGGCTAATCATTCCGGCATTCAATTATTCGTAGGTTTGGGCAACCCGGGTACCCAGTATGCGGCTACGCGTCATAACGCCGGTTTCTGGTGGGTAGACCAGATTGCCGCAGAAAACGCCTGCCGGCTCAACCACGAATCCAAATTCCTTGGTGATGCGGGGCGCTTCAAATCCGCAGACCGCGAAGCCTGGCTGCTGAAACCGGCAACTTTCATGAACAAGAGCGGCCGCGCCGTTGCCGCGCTGGCCAATTTCTACAAGATCCCGCCTGAAGCCATCCTGGTCATCCATGATGAACTAGATTTGCCAGCCGGCAGCATCAAGCTGAAAAAAGGCGGCGGCCATGGCGGTCACAATGGCCTCAAGGATATCGTCGCCTGCCTCGGCACTAACGACTTCTGGCGTCTGCGCATCGGCATCGACCATCCGGGCGACCGCAACGCCGTGGTCAACTACGTGCTGAATGCGCCGATGAAGGAAGAGCAACGAGTGATCGATGAAGCCATCGATGCCAGCACCGCCGTCCTGCCTGCCCTGCTGGAAGGGAATATGGAGGCCGTGATGCTGAAATTGCACACAAAAGCCTGATAGAAAATACTGCCAATCAATCTGATGGAAGACCAAGGCCGGTCAAACGGCCCTAATTAATGAATCGAGAGAAATAATGAAGTGTGGAATCGTCGGTTTGCCAAACGTGGGTAAATCCACCCTGTTCAAT
>PHCD01000150.1 GCA_002842135.1 Betaproteobacteria bacterium HGW-Betaproteobacteria-8
CTCCAACAAGATCGCGCGTGAAGTATTCGATGCCATGTGGGCGGGTGAAGGGGAGGCGGATGCCATCATCGAGAAAAAAGGCCTGAAACAGGTCACGGACTCCGGCGCTATCGAGGCTATCATCGACGAAGTGCTGGCGGCCAATGCAGCCATGGTGGAAGAATTCAAGGCAGGCAAGGAGAAAGCCTTCAATGCGCTGGTTGGTCAATGCATGAAGGCCAGCAAGGGCAAGGCCAATCCTGCGCAGGTCAATGAGGTGTTGAAGAAGAAACTGGGCTGAAAAGCCTGTGAATCCGGCCGCCATGAGTGGCCGGAATCTCGCTAGTGCTGCGCCTTGATCTCAATGAAGCGCTGCTTGTCGTCATTGAAACGGGTGCGGGTGATGTCCATGTTGTTTTTGCGTGCACCGATTTGTTGATTGATTCTGCTGATTTCAGACTCGATCTCGGTGATTTCTGCGCTCAGGTCGTCCGGCACCGGTTTCTGCCGGTTCTTGAATGATTCTGCGCTCTTCTGGCTGTTTTCGAGCCTTTTGATGGCACCGGTTTTACGTTGCTCCAATGCCTGTATCGCTACTTGATCCATTTGCAGGTGCCGGTCGCGGGCCAGATCTATTTCATCTTCAGTGGTGTAGGAAGCACGTAGCGCACGATCACGTCTCTGTTGTTCCAGCATGGCTTCATCATCTTCCTGCTGGTGATTGATCTGATTGCGGCGGATGACGACGCCCTGATTGTTCAATACTGCGTTGTCGCGGTGGACATCCTTGGCCGGCATCTTGTCACCGTAATGGGTCACACCTTTGTCATCAACCCATTTGTGTATCTTGCCGCCACCCGCGTGCGCGGCCGTACTGATCAGCAATGTGATGAGCATGGCCTGTGACAGCTTGAAGGTGGTGATACACAAAGCCTGCATGATTTCCCCGGAATCGATGGTTAGGCGCTACTGCCATACTGCTTGCGATAATTCTCGATGGCAAGAAGATTTTGCGCCATATCTGGTTGATTCTGCAAGTATTTGATCAGACCGCCGAGGTTGGCGATGCTGCAGACCGGTAATTTGTTCTGGCGCTCGACTTCCTGCACGGCGGATAACTCGCCCAGACCCTTTTCCTGGCGGTCGATGGCGATGGCGACGCCGGCGGGGATGGCGCCGGCTGCTGTGATGATGTCGACCGATTCACGTACCGAGGTGCCGGCAGAGATGACATCGTCGACGATCAGTACACGTCCGCGCAATGGCGCACCGACGACGGTACCACCTTCGCCATGGTCCTTGGCTTCCTTGCGGTTATAGGCATATGGCAGGTTGCGACCCTGGCGCGCTAGCGCAATGGCGATACTGGCTGCCAGTGTGATGCCTTTGTAGGCCGGCCCGAACAGCATGTCGAACTGGATGCCGGACTTGAGGATGGCATCCGCATAGAACTCGCCGAGTTTCATCAGGCTTTCGCCGTCGTTGAACAGGCCGGCATTGAAGAAATACGGACTCAGGCGTCCGGCTTTGGTTTTGAATTCGCCGAAGCGCAAGACCTGTTTGTCGATGGCAAAACGGATAAAATCTTGGGTGGTGTCTGTCATTGTGGGTAAGTATCAATAAAAAAAGGAAATGGGCATGATGCGAATTATATCTGTAAACCTCAACGGCATACGGTCGGCAAGGACCAAGGGGTTTTATGACTGGCTGGCAAAGCAGGATGCCGATGTTGTCTGCATGCAGGAAATCAAGGCGCAGGCGACCGACATGACGCGGGAGATGCTGCAACCGGACGGGTTTTACGGTTATTTTCATTATGCCGAAAAAAAAGGTTACAGCGGTGTGGGCATCTACAGCAAAAAGCAACCGGATGCCATCATCGAAGGTCTTGGGATTGCCGATGTTGACAGTGAAGGCCGCTATATCGAGGCCAGGTTCGGCAATCTGTCCGTGGTCTCGCTTTACCTGCCTTCCGGTTCCAGCGGTGAGGAGCGTCAGGCTTTCAAGTTCAGTGTCATGGAACGTTTCATGCCCTATCTGGAATCGCTGAAAGCTTCGGGGCGTGATGTTGTCGTTTGCGGTGACTGGAACATCGCGCATCGTGAAATAGATTTGAAAAACTGGAAAGGTAACCGCAAGAACTCAGGCTTCCTGCCGGAAGAGCGCGCATGGATGAGCGATCTGTTCGATCGTGTCGGTTGGTGTGATGTTTACCGCAATCTGCATCCGGATGCTACGGACGAGAGCTATACCTGGTGGAGTAACCGGGGCCAGGCCTGGGCGAAGAACGTCGGTTGGCGCATCGATTATCAGATCGCCACTCCCGGGATTTCATCGCGGGCGCGTAACGCCTCCATCTACAAGGATGAGCGTTTCAGCGATCATGCACCTTTG
>PHCD01000036.1 GCA_002842135.1 Betaproteobacteria bacterium HGW-Betaproteobacteria-8
ATGCGGAATGGCCCAACGCTCATCGACGCTATAGCGGCAAAAGCCGCCGCCCAAATGATCATAGATGCCGCCAGCCGCCATGCTCTGCAGCATCTGCAACGCCATTGATCCAGCTTCCGCATTACCGGCATGTGCCGCACGCAGCAGGAATGCAATATCGGCATGGTTGGGGAACTTGGGTGCCGTGCCAAAGCCGCCGTAGGTGAAATCGAAAGTGCCCTTTAACTGCTCGAATCCGATTCTCAGTGCATCCTCTCCTGCTGTCACCTCTGTATTCGCAGTGGGAATGGTGCGTGCCATAGCCTGCATGAGCTGGCTGTTCTGCTGCGCCAACTCCGTCTTGCGCTCGTGATAGAACTCGGCGATGCGGTGCACTAGATCGGGGAAGCCGGGCAATTGATAACGCGGCGTCTTGGGGAAATAAGTGCCGCTGAAGAACGGCTGCTGATCCGGCGTCAGAAACACTGTCAGCGGCCAGCCGCCACTGCCTTGCGACAACATCTGGTGGGCGGTCTGGTAGATCTGGTCAATATCCGGCCGCTCCTCGCGATCGACCTTGATATTGATGAAATGCTGGTTCATGGCTGCCGCGACTTCGGCATCTTCAAAAGACTCGTGCGCCATGACATGACACCAGTGACAGGCTGAGTAACCGACTGATAACAGAATCGGCTTGTCCAGTTGCTTGGCTAACTTGAGCGCTTCTTCACCCCAGGGATACCAGTCGACCGGGTTATTTGCATGCTGCAAAAGGTAAGGGCTGGTCTCAGTTCCTAGTCTGTTAGCCATTAGCGCTCTAGAGGCTGCGTCTCGTATTCAACTTCCAGCGTATGCGTCTGATTCGGCGGGATCATGACCATGTTTTCCAGCGCATTGGCCGACTCGATACAGATCATGTGGCGCCAACTGTCATCATTGCCCATGTCACCCAGCTGGTGAGCTTTTTCTTCCCATGGCGTCCAGATCACGGTGGAATTGCTACCCGATTTGGCAATGCGGATGATGCGGTTAAATCCCGGATCCTCAATCACGCAAACATCCCTGGTATTGACGTAGACGCGATCAAATTCACCATTGAACCTGACCATACCCTGCTGGGTATAGCGATCATAGTTCAGCACCTTGTCCGAATACTCGACGCCTTCCAGACCGCTTAATGCGATCTGTTCAACATCGCTCACATTGAAATAGGTATGCATGGCTTCGCCGATCATGAATGGCTGGTTGCCGCGATTGGTCGTCGACAATGCCATTTTCAGCGTATCGCCGACATCGATGGTCAGGGTCAGTGCATAGGGATAGGACAACTGCTTCTGCGCAACCGGGGTATTGATGATTTGCAGCACCAGCCGAGTGGCGCCGTTTTCCAGGGTGCTGGATTCAATCAGGTCCCATGGCATCACCCGTGCAAAGCCATGCGGGCAGAGCGTGCTATCCGTTGGGTGCGCGCCAAACCAGGGCCAGCAAATCGGCACACCGCCGCGTATCGAACGGCCATGAACATAGCGGGCATGATCCGAGAGCCAGAGCACAGGCTCGGCTTCATGCTTGGGTTGCCAGGACATGACATGGGCACCCTGCATGGCGATTCTCGCGGAAGCAAAATCATTGTCAATATCCAGAAATTTAAGTCCATTCGCATCCAGATAAAAGCTGACATGCGGATCCAACTGGATATCTTTTTCGACTAGATGAAGCGAGCTCATAGTGTTCCCAGTTCCCTGACCAAATACTCAGTATTAATATTCAAGATATTCTTGTTATTTTTCTATTTGTGAAACATCCCGCACGGCGCCACGCGCCGCCGAGGTACTCATTGCCGCATAGGCACGCAGCGCAGGTGAAACCACGCGCTGACGGTTGACCGGCTTCCAGGCCTTTGAGCCCTTGGCCTCCATCGCCTGACGGCGGCGTTCCAGCTCTTCCACCGAAACGGCAAGATGGATGCGGCGTTCGGGGATGTCGATTTCAATCGTGTCGCCTTCTTCCACCAGACCAATGGCACCGCCTTCGGCAGCTTCAGGCGAAGCGTGACCGATGCTCAGACCTGAGGTTCCCCCGGAGAATCTGCCATCCGTTAACAAAGCACATTGCTTGCCAAGTCCCTTGGATTTCAGGTAACTGGTTGGATAGAGCATCTCCTGCATGCCGGGACCGCCACGCGGACCTTCATAACGAATCACAACAACATCCCCTGCAATTACCTTATCGGCAAGAATTGCCTCAACTGCAGCATCTTGCGATTCAAAGATACGGGCACGGCCGGTGAACTTGAGAATGCTGTCATCCACCCCGGCGGTCTTGACGATACAGCCATCGAGCGCGATATTGCCGTGCAACACGGCGAGACCACCATCCTGCGAATAGGCATGTGCCTTGTCACGGATGCAACCTTCAGCGCGGTCGGTATCCAGATCAGGCCAGAGCATGGACTGACTGAAAGCGATCGTGGTCGTAATGCCGCCAGGTGCTGCGCGATAGAACTTGAGCGCTTCTTCATCGCTGGTCGTCATGATGTCCCAGCGCTTGAGCGCATCGCCCATAGTCGGACTATGCACGGTAAAACATTCCTGATGGATCAGGCCCGCACGGTTGAGCTCGGCCAGGATGCCCATGACGCCGCCTGCGCGGTGCACATCTTCCATATGGTACTTCTGCGTCGCCGGTGCAACCTTGGACAGGCATGGCACGCGGCGCGAAATGGCATCGATATCGCTCATCGTGAAATCGACACCGGCCTCGTGTGCAGCGGCCAGCAAATGCAGCACAGTGTTGGTGGAACCGCCCATCGCCACATCCAGGCTCATGGCATTCTGGAAGGCGGCAAAGGTGGCAATGCTGCGCGGCAACACGCTTTCATCATCCTGCTCGTAATAGCGCTTGGCCAGTTCGACAATGGTGCGCCCGGCCTGCAGGAACAACTGCTTGCGTGCCGCATGAGTTGCCAGCGTAGAGCCGTTGCCAGGCAAGCTCAGGCCCAGCGCCTCGGTCAGGCAGTTCATGGAATTGGCGGTAAACATGCCGGAGCAGGAGCCGCAGGTCGGGCAGGCTGAACGCTCGATCTCTGCCACATCGGCATCGCTGACATGGCTATCTGCCGCTTCCACCATGGCATCGACCAGGTCCAGTTTGCGCACCTCGCCGTTCCAGTTGACCTTGCCGGCTTCCATCGGGCCGCCGGAAACGAAGATCACCGGAATATTCAGGCGCAGAGCCGCCATCAGCATGCCCGGCGTGATCTTGTCGCAATTGGAAATGCAAACCAGCGCGTCGGCGCAATGCGCATTGACCATGTACTCGACGCTATCGGCAATCAGGTCCCGGCTGGGCAGGCTGTAAAGCATGCCGCCATGGCCCATGGCGATGCCGTCGTCCACGGCGATGGTGTTGAATTCCTTGGCGACGCCGCCGGCTTTCTCGATTTCGCGCGCGACCAGCTGGCCCAGATCCTTCAGATGCACATGACCGGGCACGAACTGCGTGAAAGAGTTGGCAATGGCGATGATCGGCTTGCTGAAATCGTCATCCTTCATGCCGGTGGCACGCCACAAGGCACGTGCTCCGGCCATATTGCGGCCGTGGGTGGTAGTGCGGGAACGATAAACTGGCATGGAAAACCTCAAACTTTTTCAAATAACTCTATAATTTTGTTATTTTATCCTATTTACTGGCTATCCTAGCTCCTGCCCATTCAATTCGAGACCATCTTTTCATGCTGACACACCCGCAATTTGACCCGATCGCCCTGCAACTCGGCCCACTATCCGTTCACTGGTATGGCCTGATGTACCTGGCCGGCTTTCTCAGCCTGTTGTGGCTGGGCAAGTGGCGCGCCAGGACCAGGCCGGAAGCCGGTTGGAAGTCTTCAGAGATGGATGACATCCTGTTCTATGGCGCACTTGGGGTGATTATTGGCGGGCGTCTGGGCTATGTGCTGTTCTACCAGCCCGGCTACTACTTCAGCCACCCACTGGAAATCGCCTACCTGTGGCAGGGCGGCATGTCATTTCATGGAGGATTCCTGGGTGTGCTGGTAGCCATGGTGTTTTTTGCCAGGAAAACTGGCAAACGCTGGCTCGCCATCATGGATTTCGTCGCACCGCTGGTACCGCTAGGCTTGGGTGCCGGCCGCCTCGGCAACTTCATCAACGGCGAATTGTGGGGACGCGCAACCGATGTGCCCTGGGGTATGGTGTTCCCGCAAGTAGACAATCTGGCGCGCCACCCTTCACAGCTCTACCAGTTTGCGCTGGAAGGCGTTGTGCTGTTTATCCTGCTCTGGTGGTATTCAAGCAAACCGCGGCCGGTAGGAGCGGTTTCCGGCCTGTTCCTGATCGGCTACGGCAGCTTCAGGTTCCTGGTTGAGTTCACCCGCGAACCGGACAGCTTCCTCGGCTTGCTGGCAATGAACCTGAGCATGGGGCAATGGCTCAGCCTGCCGATGATCTTGATTGGTATCTGGATGATGTGGCGAGCGCTATCACAAGGAAAATAAAGCAGAAGTGAAATGAAGCCGCCATCTCAACAACAGCGATTGACGCCATTCCACTTTTTCTCCTGCCGATAACTGAAAAACTCCTTGCGACTGAGCTTGGGAGGCGGATTGAGCGTAGAGGCATGCATGGCTTCGTAGTGCTCCAGATAGCAATCATAAGCATCGTCCCCTGACAGGCGGCGGATAAACCCCCAGCCGACATGCCACCAGTGCATGAGTTTCATCGTTGAGCCTCCTTGTCGGATTGACCGCGTAGCCGTGCGATGCGTTCCTGTGTATTGGGATGTGTGGAAAAATAATCCAGCCATTCACGCTCCGGCTCCTGATTGGCAGCATCCCCCGCTGCAGACTTTGCCGCCTGCTGGTAATGCCCCTGCATGCTGCTCAGCATGTCGGCCAGGTAAACCGGGGGAATCCCGTTCTCAAGCAGCGTGTCCGCCGCAAAGCGATCTGCTTCCCGCTCAAAATTACGCGTGTAACGCGTATTGAGCAAGGCTACCGGCGCAGCGGCCAGCAAGCTGCTGACATCGCCCATGTACCAGGTGACGACCGCTGCCACAATCGAACCCTGTACGAATTGCCGCATGGCATGCCTGTGTTCGACATGGCCGATCTCATGCGCCAGCACACCGAGAATCTGCTCCTCGGCATGCTGCGATTCATCCGCCAGTTGCACCAGTTCATCGGTCAGCAGAATAGTGCCGCCAGGCAAGGCAAAAGCGTTCGGGCCAATGTCCTCGCTTTTGCGAAAAACCAGATGAAAATCAGGCATGGCATCGCGCTGTGCAGGCCTCAGGGCGGATAGCGCCTGTGTAATCGATTGCTGTCGTGCCAACGGCAGTTCACTCGACTCCAGCACATAATTATCGAGCATGGCCAGGGTCTGCCGATCCATCAACGCCGGCAGGCTGTCGGGCAGCCGTTGCGCGATCACATTGGCGGCCCAGGGCAAGCCCCATTGATAGGTCGCCGCGAAAAACACCGCAATCAGCACAAAGGAGGCCAGCGCATAACGCCATTTGCCCTCCAGCCGGGAGACAGTCGAATGCGGCTGCAATCCGGCCGAATGCAGCATAGCCTCCAGCATGGCATGGTCAGAAATCAGGCAATAGGCCGCATCATCAAAGTGCAGTTGACGCGGCGCATTGCCGATCTTTTCGGAAAGCCTGGCCTGCCCCACCCTGACACTGCGCTGCACCTGCTCGCCGCTTACCTGCCATTCGCCATCCCGCAGGTCCAGTGTGACTGCATGGCGGCGGCTGGTCTGACCATCAAAATAACTAGCCTGCAACATGGTCTCGCTAAAGCCCGATATCGACATCGAATATCTCCGCCGCTTCTTCGCCGAATGCTGCCGCTTCCTGTTCGGCATCGCGGACGAATTCGTCCAGCGCACCTTGTGGCTCCAGCCACATATGCTCCAGCCGGTAACGGGCCAGGCGCACGTCTGCAAAAGGCTTAAACAGACCGAAAGTCAGCAGGATGCCGAACAGATTGGTCAGTTGTATCCAGAACAGGCCGCGCGCGCCCAGGTTGCTGCCGAAGCGGTGAGCGGCAAGCTGCGTATGCCCCCACACCAGATTCTGCAAACGCGAGGCAAAATACGGGCCGATCAACAACATACCCAGCATGAACACCAGAAAGGTCGCGAGCATGAAAATCCCGACCATGGCCGCTTTTGACTCATCAGGATCGGCCCCTTGGTTCACCAATTCATTGATAGTGGCGAAGCCTCCGCCGAACGCCAGCGCCAACACTGCGAGCAAGCCGAGCATCAGCAGCAGGGTCTTGCCATAAAGCGCATAGAAACTGCCTATACTGGCGGAGAACTGGAAGGGACTGGTACCAAAACGGGCATGACCATGCTGGAATCTTCTGAGCCTGTGGTGTGCAGATGGCGCCAGCGCAAACAACGTAAGAAATGCCAGAATCGGCCACAGCAGGAAGGTCTTGTAGCTCTCCGACAGCTTGGCGGAGAAACCGAAGCGCAGACCGCTATAGCTGCTGTTGATCGCCCGGAAACGCAGGGATTTGTAGAGCAACACCGGCATCACCAGCATCAGCGGTATCAGGAATATCAGCCCCCAGATTGGCGACAATCCGCTGCTGACGTTGTACATGCTGAACAGTATCACCGCCAGTACCCGCCCCTTGAGGATGGCCGTCGGGTCACCGTGATAATCGAAATTAGCCTCATTGAGCCAGGTGTTGCGGTAGAAATACTGCAAACGCCGGACTTTGGCCCAAGCCGAGTAGATACCAAAAGTAACGATAGTCAGCATGAGATTGACGATCCATATCTTGAAATATTCGCTGCCAGTTCCGGTAAAAGTAAAAGGTTTCTTGTCATTCATGGTTATTTTTATTACTCCCTGATTATTATTTCCAGCACGCGAGCACTAGCCTTTCCCCAGTTTGGTTGCGACATACGAAGTTTCGCTCACATTCATCACCGGCTTGCCGGAAAGGTGACGGTAACTCACGCGCAACATGTCGAGAATCACGATCCACAGCACTGCAATAAAGAACATGGTCAACCAGGCATCAAGTTGCTGATTGAAGATCAGTTGCGGAGCCACCTTTGCACGCTCGGGAGACAAAATTCCGGCGGCGAGTTTGTCCGCCATGTCATTGGCTGCGGCAAAGAAGCCGATGCGGATATCGGGGCTGCTGATCTTCTGCCAGGCGGCGGTGGTGGTGACAACAACCAGCCAGGACAGTGGCAAACCGGTGACCCAGACATACTTCAATTTTCCGCATTTGATCAGGATCGCCGTCCCTACACACAAGGCAATAGCGGCCAACATCTGGTTGGCAATGCCGAACAATGGCCAGAGAATGTTGACGCCACCGTTGGGGTCAATGACGCCGATATAAAGAAAATAGCCCCAGCCGGCCACCACCAGCCCACTGGTCAAAATTACCGAAGGGTACCAGGAAGTTTCACCCAGCCTGGCTGAAAAATTGCCCAGGATATCCTGCAGCATGAAGCGGCCGACACGGGTGCCTGCATCCAGCGTAGTAAGGATGAATACCGCCTCGAACATGATGGCAAAGTGATACCAGAACGAAAGCATGCCCTGGCCGAAAACACTGCTGAAGATGCTGGCCATACCGACCGCCAGCGAAGGTGCACCGCCGGTACGTGCAAACAGCGTGGTTTCGCCCATCTGCCGCGCCAGACTCTCCATCTGCTCGACCGTAACGGCAAATCCCCAGGAGTTGATGGTCGCCACCGCCGTCGCCGCATCTCGGCCGACGACACCAGCCGGGCTGTTGATGGCGAAGAACACGCCTGGATCAAGCACGGTGGCAGCGATCATCGCCATGATGGCAACGAAAGACTCCAGCAACATGCTGCCGTAGCCGATCATGCGGATATCGCGCTCGTTTGCCAACAGCTTGGGCGTGGTACCCGAGGCAATCAGCGCATGAAAACCGGAGACGGCACCACAGGCCACCGTGATGAAGACGAACGGGAACAAAGCCCCGCCGAAGATCGGCCCGCTGCCGTCTATGAATTGGGTCAGCGCCGGCATCTTCACTTCCGGCTGCATGATGATGATGGCAATAGCCAGCAACATGATAGTGCCCAGCTTCATGAAAGTAGAAAGGTAATCGCGCGGCGCCAGCAGCAGCCAGACCGGCAGGATTGCCGCAGCAAAACCGTAAACGATGACGCCGATGGCGAGCGGCAGGCCGTCATGGTCGAACAGTGTGCGCAAGCCTGGCTGATGGTCGATCCAGCCGCCAGCGGCAACCGCCAGCAACAGCAGCACCACACCGAGCAATGACGCCTCCAGCACATTGCCGGGCCGGATATTGCGCATATAGAGGCCAACGATAACCGCAATCGGAATGGTCGCCACTACGGTCGAAGTCGCCCAGGGGCTGTGCTTCATGGCGTTGACTACCACCAGCCCGAGCACGGCGATAAGAATGATCATGATAGCCAGCGTGCCAATCATGGCGGCAATCCCGCCTATCGGCCCCAATTCGTCGCGCGCCATCTGGCCCAGGCTGCGACCATTGCGGCGGGTGGAAAGGAACAGCGTCACCATATCCTGCACGGCGCCACCCAGTACCGCGCCAATCAAAATCCACAAGGTTCCCGGCAGATAACCGAACTGGGCAGCCAGCGTCGGGCCGATCAGCGGGCCCGGACCGGCAATCGCGGCAAAGTGGTGACCGAAGACAATCCAGCGATTGGTCGGCACATAGTCGCGACCATTGTTCAGGCGCTCCGCCGGTGTAGCGCGGGTCTCGTCCACCAGCAGAACCCTGGTGGCGATCCAGGCGGAATAGAAACGATAGGCAATGGCGTAAATACAAAGAGCGGCAGTAACGAACCACATGGCGTTGATGCTCTCGCCCCGGTTCAGCGCAATCCCCCCGACTGCCCCGGCCCCGATAATCGCAATACCCAACCAGACAAAATTTTTCAATGTGTTATTCATGATGAATTTATATTTTCACTACCCGTTGCGAATCAGCAGCAGTATAAATGAGCCTCGACCTTCCAGGGAAAACCGGCAAGAAAGTACTGGGTGCATTGCTAGCGCTGGTCGGCATTATGATTATGCCCGGGCCGGGACAAACAGCTGGAAAACCTGGCTGGATGTATTGCCGTACAGGCTGATCAACCTTTCTGTGCGTTTCCAGCTTTCCGGCCACGACCGGGCTTACAGACTAATGAAAATCATTAGGCCTTAATCATGATTGTGTACAGGGCCACAGGCAAACTTCGGGCGCAGTATGTACTCATACAAGTAACAACATAACGTTGTTAGTTAATCAACCAACACAAGGAGATACATCATGTGGACAAAACCAGCTGCTACTGAAATGCGTTTCGGTTTCGAAGTAACGATGTATGTTTGCAACCGTTAGGTTGTAAACCAACCTAAAAGCGCAACCGCTAGGTGGCAAAACACCTAAAGCGCAACCGCCAGGTTGAAAACCAATTGGAAGCGCAACGTTAAGTTGCAAACCCTTTTGAAAAACCATCGTTAATCGATAACGAAACCAGAATTATAAAAACGGGCGCCGAAGCGCCCGTTTTTATTTACCCATTGCGCTATGCGTGACATTAACACTTGTGAATTACCCGGTAATACGGCCAAGTCGTCCAAGGCTAGTAAATCCTCACTGCCCCAACCTTGCCGCCCAAGTTCAGGTTCGACCTGATCCGGCGTGTAGGAACGGACAGTTCGGCGCTGACCTTGCCTGTAATGTCCTGATCCGGCTGGATATCCAGACTGCCGCGCGCATGAAACTGCGTTGTGTCGAGCGCAAGCTGGCGATACTGGTAAAGCCCCTCCTGACTCAATTGCAGTTTGCCAGCGAGCTTGTCGAAACGGGTGCTGTTATCGCTACTGTTGCTGGCAATCATGTGACTGGTGAGGTCAATGCCATTGATCTTGCCGTTCTGCACCATGAAAGTGGCGTTGATTTCCGCAGCTTCCACCAGTTTCCCAACTTCGCTGGCTTTGCTCAGGAATGAAGCACTAGCGCTGAGGGTGCCATCAACAGAAGCGCTGCTACTCATGTCAGGCAGGGCAAGCGGCAACCTGATCTTCTCCAGTTCAAAGTTTCCGGATGCAATCGGCTGGGCGGACCATTCAACAACACCGACCGCTTTCACGCTACCGCCATAAAGCTCACCATCGACCTGGCTGAAACGCACCTGATTTGCATCTGCGACACCATCGGCATTGAATTTGCCGAACCGGAGCTTAGTGCCTGCCGGTTTCCAGTTGCTGGCCTTGATGGTTACCCGGTAATTGCCGGCTTGTGGCATGAATTGGAGTGCCAAGTCCTGATCGGTGCTGTTCAGCTCGATAATGCTGAAGCCCCCGGATGGCAGGAGTTCAATGCTACCGTCGAATGGCGTCAGTTCAAGGCCAGGAACACTGAAAGAGATGTTCTTCAGCGCGATCTGCCCGATTTTCAGATCGGCACTTCTGGCTGACCTGCTGATCCATTGCATCTGGCGGCCAAGACTGGCTGAATCGACTACCAGCTGTTCAATTTGGAGTGATTCGAGAGTTTTGACTTCATCAAACAGCGTCGAGACTGCCGACGATACCTGTATGGAACCGACTTCAATCTCCTCATCGGCCCCAACCGAGATACCGGAAAGTGTCAGGCGCGGAGATGGAAACAGTGCGACGTGCATTTTACGGATGGTCACCGGCTCGCCGATCGTGTCAGATGCAAGTTTCTCGATGGGCTTCGCCAGCACAGCGAGATTGGCAAAATGCAGCAATCCCACCAGCACGACAAGTGCTAACGGCAAGTAAATCAAGAGGGGCCTGACCAATAGCGCGAGCCATTTATTGGGTTCCCCTGTGCCGCGCAGAGCCTCTTTCTCAGCCCGGCGCTCAGCTTTCTCACGAGCCTTGAGTTCAGCTTGATACCTGGCCTCTTCTGCCGCCCTGGCACGTGCCTCAGCCGCAACGGCGCGGCGTGCCTCTTTCACCTCTTGCGCCTTGCGCCTGGCTTCCTCTTTGGCAATGCGCCCGGCTTCCTGTCTGGCCGCCTTTTCCGCCTTGGCACGGGTTGCCGCCTCGGCTTTCTGGCGAGCTTCTTCTTCCTTACGCGCCATACGCTCGGCTTCCTCCTGCGCCTTACGTTCAGCTTCCAGCTTGGCGGCCTCCTCTGCCAGAGCTCGCGCTTCCGCCTCGGCTTTGGCACGGGTGGTTTCCTCTTCGCGCGCTTTGCGTTCGGCCTCCTCACGCGCCAGCCGTTGCTCTTCCTGTCTGGCCTCTTCCTCAGCCCGCAAGCGTGTTGCCTCCTCGGCTTGGCGACGGGCTTCTTCCTCTTCACTGATCTTGCGTTCGGCTGCTTCCTGAGCCTTGCGCGCAGCCTCTAATTTGGCGGCTTCTTCTGCCTGGGCGCGCGCCTCCGCCGCTGCCTTGCGACGCGCGACTTTTTCATCGCGCTCCTTGCGTTTAGCTTCCTCACGGGCGATACGTTCTGCTTCCTGCCTTGCAGCCTTTTCAGCCCGAGCGCGGGCATCTGCCTCCGCCTTCAGGCGGGCCGTTTCTTCACGCGCTTTACGTTCCGCCTCCTCACGCGCCTGCCGCTGCTCTTCCTGCCTGGCTTTTTCTTGCCTGGCCTCTTCCTCAGCCCGCAAACGTGCCGCTTCCTCGGCTTGACGACGGGCTTCTTCCTCTTCCATCACCTTGCGCTCGGCTTCAAGTTTTGCGGATTCTTGCGCTTTTACCAGAGCCAAGGCCTCGGCCTTTGCTTGCTCTTCCACCTCCCGTGCTTGACGCTCTGCTTCCTGCCTGGCTTTACGTTGGGTTTCTTCCTGGACAATACGCTCAGCTTCCCGCTTGGCGATTTTTTCAACAATGGCGCGCGCCTCTTCCTCCTCTTGCGCCTGGCGCTCGGCATTCAACCTGGCCTCCATCTCGGCAAGCTCGTCGGCTGAAGGTTCTTTACTTACCGGCTTCGCAGAAACTGCTTCTATTTCTGCCGCCTTATCGCCTGCGTTCGACTCGGGTTCGGTAGCCATGGCGAAGAAATCTTCGGCGCTAAGCTCATCCACCACCACACCCGTCCGATAGTCGAAACTAGTGTCTCCAAATTCCCAATCTGAATTGCTCAGCAACCTGATATAGCCGTCGGTCTCAAGCTGGCTGACCAGTGTACTGAATTCAGCCTCCGACAGCTTCTCAAGCTGCGCCAGGATTTTTACGGTGTCGGTTTTGCTATCGATACAGGAAAGTATCTTGAGGGCGTTGGAGGATAACTGACGACTCTTCGAGGACAGGGCCCGAGAACCTTTACCGGTCTTGCTATAGATTTTGGCGGACAAGGACATAGAAGATTCACCTGAATCAAATTATCGGGGAAAGCCTCAGGCTCTACCCACAAAACTCCAATGCTTGTTGCATGCTTTAGCAGCGGTATGATCACCAGCCAGGATATTACTCCTCATTTTTACCGCTATTTTCTGGCAACGCAACAAAACTCTTAACATTATGGCTGCGACTGCAGCGATTATTTCAGGTCCAGGCCGGAAAGCGTTCTCTGCCGCACGCGCTGCAGCAATGCCGCATCATCCACCAGCGATTCCCCATAGGACGGAATCAGCGCTTTCAGCTTGCCTTGCCATTCCGTGCTAGCCATCTGCCCTGCAAAGCAGCGCTGCAGTACATCCAGCATGGCCTGCACAGAAACAGAGGCGCCGGGTGAAGCTCCCAGCAGCGCTGCCAGCGAACCGTCGCTGGTAGCAACGATTTCAGTGCCGAACTCCAGTTTGCCGCCTTTCTCTGCGCATGACTTGATGATCTGCACCCGTTTGCCGGCAGTTGCCAGCTCCCAATCCCCGGAACGCGCCTGCGGATAGAACTTACGCAGGGAATCCATACGCGCTTCATGGGTCTGCAGGGCTTCCTTGATCAAATATTGCGTCAGGTCCATATTGTGCCTGGCGACACCAAGCAGAGATCTGAAATTTCCGGCTTTGACCGATTTCAGCAGATCGAAATAAGAGCCCTGTTTGAGGAATTTGCTGGTGAAACCGGCATAAGGGCCGAACAACAGGGCTGGCTGACCATTGATATAGCGCGTATCCAGATGCGGCACCGACATCGGGGGTGCCCCCAGAGGGGCCTTGCCATAAACTTTGGCGCGATGCTGGCGGATGATTTCTGGATTTTTGCAGACCAGCCACTGGCCGCTGACCGGAAAACCGCCATAACCTTTACCCTCCGGGATCGCGGATTTCTGCAGCAGCGGCAAGGCGCCACCACCAGCACCGAGAAATACAAAACCTGCCTCCAGCTTTCTTTGCTTGCCGGTTTTACTGTCCATGACACTAACCATCCAACTGTGTCTTCGCGTCTTTTTCAGGGTTTGCACCTGGTGCCCACAGAACAGGCTAAAGCCGGGTTTTTTCTGCAAGGCAGCCGCCAACTGGCGTGTCAGTGCACCAAAATCCACATCGGTGCCATAGGCCACACGCGTGGCGGCAATGGGCAGATCTGTCGGCCGTTGCTTCATAACCAGCGGCATCCATTGCGCGATGGTTGCCGGGTCTTCGCTATATTCCATATCGGCAAACAGGTGGTGCTGACTCAACAAGGCATGGCGCTGTTTGAGAAAAGCGACATCCTTCTCGCCCCAGACAAAGCTCTCATGCGGCGTGGCATTAATAAAAGATTTGGGTGAGGATAAGGTGCCCATTCCGACCAGGCTGGCCCAAAGCTGCAGCGAAACCTCGTAGGCGGCATTGATATTCAGTGCACGCGGGATGCTGATGCTGCCATCGGCTGCCTGCGGCGTGTAATTCAACTCGCAATAACCGGCATGGCCGGTACCGGCATTGTTCCAGGCATCGGTGCTCTCGGTTGCTACTGCATCCTGTTTTTCCACCAGCACGATCTGCAACTCAGGAGCGAGCTGGCTGAGCAAGGTGGCCAGCGTTACGCTCATGACGCCGCCGCCAACCAGCAATACATCCACCTTGTCATTTGGCCTGGTTTGTTGCATGGTTTTCATTTTCCCGACTAAGTCCTGGATTCTAGGTTCTTGCACTAAAGCCCGCCTATATTAGGTGGCCCAGCCTGTTCTGTAAATTCGCATCGCATTTGCATAAACCAGATAAGTGCGAATGAATGAACCTGAGGCCGCTCTGGCCGTCTTAAAGTTTGAACCGGCACTCTTGAATCGGCGTTCTTGAATCGGTACTCTGGAGAAATCCATGCCTCATATCATCCCCGCAAAACACCGTTCATGGCTGGCAGCCATTCCCACGCTGCTATTCGTCTTCCCCGGCATCATGCTGCACAGCCCGGCCAGCGCTGATGTGGTCGTCACTGCCGGCTCGGAAAAGATTCTTCTCAAGCCGATTGCCCAAGGCTTGAATGAGCCATGGAGCATGGCTTTTTTGCCAGACGGACGCATGCTGGTCACGGAAAAATCCGGCAAATTGCGCATGATCGAAAACGGCAAGTTGCTGCCCCAGCCCATTGCCAACGCGCCAAAAGTAGTCAGCCGCGGGCAAGGCGGTCTGCTCGATGTGGTATTGCACCCAAACTATGCAGAGAACGGCTGGCTTTACCTGAGCTACTCCGGCAAGGGCGAAGGCGGTGTGGGCACCGAAATAATGCGCGCCAAACTCAAAGGCAAGCAGCTGGTGGAGAACGAGGTGATATTCCGCCAGGCACCGAAGATCGGCACCAGCAAGCATTTCGGCTCTCGTATCGTATTTGACCGTGAAGGCTATCTTTACATCACCATGGGCGATCGCGGCGAGCAGGACCGGGCGCAACAGCTCGGCCAGCATGTCGGCAAGGTCATCCGCCTCAATGATGACGGCTCGGTGCCGCAAGATAACCCGTTTTCCGGCAAGGCTGATGCCCTGCCGGAGATTTACAGTTATGGACATCGCAATATGCAAGGCGCCGCCATAAATCCGCGCAGCGGCAAGATCTGGACGCATGAACACGGCCCGCAAGGCGGCGACGAGATCAACATCCTGAATGCGGGCACCAACTACGGCTGGCCGGCCATCACCTATGGCGTGAATTATTTTACCGGCACCAAAATCGGGGAAGGCACGCAAAAAGCCGGCATGGCGCAACCGCTATACAAATGGGTGCCTTCCATCGCTCCTTCCGGTATGGCGTTTTACACGGGCGATGCCTACCCCAGCTGGAAAGGCAGCCTGTTTGTCGGTTCGCTCAAGTTCCACACCTTGGTCAAACTGACTCTGGACGGTGACAAAGTGGTGAAAGAGGAACGCCTGCTTGAAGGCGTCGGCCGATTACGCGACGTGCGCCAGGGTCCGGATGGTTTGCTTTATCTCATTGCGGGTGACAGACTGCTGCAACTGCAACCCGTCCGCTAAGCCACCATCAGGAACCTGCCATCAACACGACCGACACCATGCCCAGTCACGAGCCGCAACAGCGGGAAATAATGCCGGCAGAAACGCCGGTAAAAGCCAGAAAAATATCGTCCCTGCGCGATATCTGGCCATTTCTACGGCCTTATCGCAAGCAAATGCTGCTGGCTTTTGTCCTGCTCAGCCTGGCATCGGCGACACTGTTGCTGGTTCCACTCGCCTTTCGCGACCTGATTGATTTCGGCTTTGGTCAAAAACCCGCAAGAACCAGTGGCGCGCTGACCGACAGCCTCAACCTGAACAGTCATTTCGCC
>PHCD01000037.1 GCA_002842135.1 Betaproteobacteria bacterium HGW-Betaproteobacteria-8
GGAACAAGCCCATTTTTCTTATCAACTGCATCACCATACCCACTCCCAAATCAGGTTTTAAGTAATAACACCGACACGTTTTTTTAGTTGTTCAGCCAACAGCAGGCGTTGTTCGTCATTCATGAAATGGCGGCCAAACTCCACTTCCTTGCCGTGCGACCGGAGAAACAGCGAATGGTCGCCCCAGGGCAGCTCCCGGACCAGGACACGCGCCCAGTAACGGTTAAAAACTGTCCGGCTGTCATGTTTACAGTCGTGTTTTTCTATTGCGAGATGGTCACCTTCGATCGTGATGCTTTCATAATCTCCTGCATGGCAGTGGATATAGTAAAAAGCATAGGCAATCGCGAGAACTTCCAGACCGGCGAACGGCAGCACCAGCCAGGCGCCTGCAAATGAAAAACCAAGACCGACAAGTAGAGAAAATGCAGCAGTAATAGCGACGACAACCATCATGCCCCTTGGCGACAAGGCGCAATGTGGTCGTACAATGACTTTGTAATCTGTAACAGGTACCGCCACTGCCGTCCTCCTCCACTTTAACCACCTCTTGAAGGGTGGTTTTAATCAGGAACTGCAACAACAAATAAACCGAATACAACGAATTACAAACTGATTAACAAAGTGCGACATTTCGTCACACTTTGTTACGATTTGGAAATTAACACAATCACAAAGCTTGCACAAGCGAGTTGCTTATGCGGCCGGTCAAAGCTGTGAGGGAATAGGACTGAAGCCGGTTACAGCACATGAAAAGTGCATAACCGGCTGTTTGAAATCAATATTTTCAGGAATTCACTGAATGGCTTCGAGACCAAACTGGTGCAAAACTGCGGCAAAACTCCAGGACATCGACCACTGGAAAATCCTTGCCCAGACAGACTCAGTAAGTCAAATCACTGCTCCAGATGCTTGAGCCCGTTCTTTTCTTTTGGGTTGCCCACCCATAATGGGTGTTCGACAAAACCCGGGTTGACCAGACTTTTAGTGGGTTCAAATCCGTCATAACTCAGCCCAACCAAGTCAGACCAGGTGTGAATGAAATGCGCCGTACTGTATGGCCTGTTGACCACACCCGTCAGATCCAGGGGTGAAGTTGCCTGCCACTTTGGCGAGGTCCAGATGAACATCGGCACGGCATACATGGCAAGCGTAGGACGCGCCTCGTTACGGCCCAAAAAGTCATAGGGCGGGGTGTCGTAGACATCTTCACCATGATCGGCGAAGTACACCATCAGGCTGCGTTCGTCTTTTGCCTGCAGGGTTTGCAACAAGGTCGAAACGACATGATCGTTATAGAGAACCGCATTGTCATAAGCATTGATGGCTTCAACCTGGGCGTCGTTCATCACGTCTGGAATACCCGTACGGTCATTGAATTTGGCGAATTCCGGCGGGTAGCGGAAATCATATTTCATGTGCGTGCCGAGCAAATGCACCACGATAAATTTACGGGGAGCCGTATCATTAAGCACCTCATTGAATGGCGCGAAAACATTTCCATCATACTCACGCGAATTCTGCGCGCGACTATTGTTCATATAGTGCTGCACATCCGTCTGCCTGGAGAAATTGGTCAGCATGGTGTTGCGCTTGGTGATGGTCTGCTGATTGGTGATCCAGTAGGTTTTGTATCCCGCCTGTTTCATCAGGTTCATCAGGGAAGGTTTCTTTAAACTGAGGTCAGGGTTCTCCTGGTCGGCAAAAGTCAGCACCTGCTCCAAGGTCTCGATGGTATACGGCCTTGAAGCAACCACCTGCGTAAATACCGCCAGTTGATCCTTCATGGACTCCAATTTCGGCGATGTCGGGCGGCCATAGCCATACAGGCTCAAATGCTGGCGATTGGTCGATTCACCGATCACCAGCACCAGGGTTGAAGGCAGATCGGCATATTTGTCTGTCAGGTTTTCCAATGGCGGCAGATTGCTGTTCTGTTCCAGCAATGCCTGCATATTGGATAATTGCTCGCGATATTGCAGATAACCAATCACCATTTGCCAGGGCTCGGCCGGCTCCATACGCCTTTGTATCTTGTCTACCGTTTCAAACCATGGTTGCTGCTTGATGACCATGTCCTTGAAAATAGGGAAGAAGAACAGGAACGTCAGTATCAGCAGGCTGCCGATCATCGCGGTTTTTTGCGGTATGACAAGTGGACGCACGCGACGCCAGAGCCAGATTGCAACAAAGGTGTGTGCAGCAAATACCAGCAACATCCACCATTTGAAATATTGCGCAATGTACTCGGAAGACTCTGCCGGGTTGGACTCGAAGATGATGAAAAGTACGCTTTGGGAGAACTCCTGGCCATAGATACAGAAATAGCCCAGACTGACCAGGGAGGTCGCCCACAATACAATGCCTATCACCCCCGCAATCAGCTTGGTTCTTTCCGGGAATAACAATATGGGCGCCAGCCATAGCAGGCTCATATAAACCGCCTGCCTGAAACCGACAAAGATCGTGGCATCAGTTAACTGCAGGAGCAGATTGGTAACACCGGAAAAGTAAAAGAAAAAGAGGTACAAGCTAAATAGATCACGCCAATAAGGACGTGCAAAAAACTGACGAATCAAAATAGCTCCCGAACAAAAAATTGGAAAAAATTAAGGCTAAAAAAATTGCTGAAGAATTATAAGCGCATATGGACCATGAATTTGTACTAAGATTCAGCCTGAGTTGTACTTATCGAAAATTAACCGAAGCTTAACGGTCTGAAGAAGACCAAAGCTGTTTGATTCTGGTGTTTTTGAATTGGTTTTGACAGGAACAAAACCAGGGAAAATGAATGTAACCAGAAAAAACTAGAGCTACCTAGATGGTGCCGGGAGGGGGACTCGAACCCCCACACCTCGCGGCGGCGGATTTTGAGTCCGCTGCGTCTACCAATTCCGCCATCCCGGCACGGGAGGCCGTATTGATGAACTCATCGCCCAGTTTCCCACCCCCGAACGCAGCGCCAGCAGATTACTCCGGCTGGATGGCAAAAGCGGTCAGCTGAGCGACAACTGGTTCCGGGAGCTACCCGAATTCCTCCAGCCGAATGACCTGCTGGTACTCAACGACACGCGCGTCATCAAGGCCAGGCTTACTGGCGAGAAAGCCAGCGGCGGCAAGATCGAGATCATGGTGGAACGCCTGCTCGATGCGCACCGCCTGCTCGCGCAGATACGTGCCTCACGCTCGCCCAAGCCCGGCAGCATGCTCAGGATTGCCGATGCGTTTGACGCTGAGGTCATCGCACGACAGGACGACTTGTTCCTGCTGGAAATCCGGAGCCAGACGCCTGTCATTGAACTGATCGACCAGTATGGCAGCCTGCCGTTGCCGCCCTATATCAGCCACAAGGCCGACGACCACGACGAGGAGCGTTACCAGACCGTGTTTGCACGAGAACTGGGCGCAGTGGCGGCACCTACCGCCGGGCTGCATTTCGATGATGCCATGATGGACAGGTTACAAGCTGCCGGCATCGCGATTGCCTATGTCACGCTGCACGTCGGCGCCGGCACTTTCCAACCGGTGCGGGTGGATAACATTCATGAACACAAAATGCACAGCGAGCTGTACTCGGTACCGCAGGACACAGTAGATGCCATCCAGCAGGCCCAGGCGAAAGGCGGCAAAGTAACGGCAGTCGGCACGACCGCCTTGCGCGCATTGGAAAGCGCAGCGCGAAATGGCGAACTGCAGGGCGGCTCCGGCGAGACCGATATCTTCATCACGCCGGGCTACCGGTTTCAGGTGGTTGATCGATTGCTGACCAACTTCCACCTGCCGAAAAGCACACTGCTGATGCTGGTTTCCGCTTTTGCCGGCACAGAGAACATCAAAAAAGCCTATCGGCACGCCATTGAGGCAAAATACCGTTTTTTCAGTTATGGTGATGCCATGCTGATCGAACGTGCATGAACTCCTTGCCGGAATACGCACTCCACCACCAAGCGAACATTGCATCAATTAAATCAAGGTTAACGGTATGTCACTCTTCAAAAACGCCACATTAATTGCCACAGCTTCCACTTTCGCGCTACTTTCCCAGCTATCCGCTGCAGAAGTACTGCCAGAAGCAGTGCCAGAAATCAAAATCCCGCTGGCGAAAAAACCGACCTCGCGACCGATGACTGTGGCCTATGTGCCTTATCTCAAAAAGTATTACATTGCAGACGGCGGCCTGGCTGCACCGCCAGGCGACCCGATGGGCGGCTTGTCGCAATCTGAAGTACACGTTTATGACGAAAGCGGAAAATATCTTTCTTCAGCCAAACCCGGCCTGGATAACCGCTCCATTTACTACAATACCAACACGCATCAACTGGAATCCGTCACCTACAACATCTCCAGCGAGGCAGGATTTGGCCCCAAAACCGGCATTTTCAGCCTGGCAATGAATGAAGACGGCACGCTGAAAAATGATTCCACGGAGATCAGCGGGTACAACCCTGCGTTCGGCAGTCCCGCCACCATCCCCAGTTACAATGCTGACAGGAACGTCTATTACGCCAAGCAGGATCGCAGCAACCTGGTCAGGATAGTGGAATCGCCCAAACGCGAAAAAGCAGGTGAAATCAGACTGGACCTGGATGCGACTGGCACCAGATTCGATGAAATCAGTCATTATTTCATCGCCTACACCGGAGTAAGCAATGAGGAACTGGCCCTGCTGGATATCGATCACAAGGCAGTGCTGATCTTCAACCTGGACGGGAAATTTGTCGCCAGGAGCGCCCTGCCAGCTGCCCTCAAACTGCGCTCACAGAATCACATCAACGGCACCGGTTACAGCAATGGCCTGTTCTTTGTCTATTATGAGACTGAAGGTGAATTCGGCACCTATTACGGATTCAAGATACAGAAATAGCTGACAAACCAGTAAGTATCCTTCGGTAAAGCCGGGGATTTATTTCATCCAATTGAAAAAGGCGATGCATGCATCGCCTTTTTTATTACCTGCCAGCCACCAATCAGCCCGAGAGTTTCTTGCCGACCATTTCGGAAACCAAGCCAAGAATTGCGCCGGCCACCATGGAAACAGGAATCATCACATCGGCCATATCCACCACACCACCATCACCACCTGCACCAGCAACATCGACACCTACCCATGTTGCCGCACCAAGAAAGGCACCGGGGATGAAGGCCAATAAAGAGATTTTGGATTGTAGGCAGAAGATGAATGCAGCCACGCCAAAAGCCAGCGCCAGCGTCAGCACATCGCCGCCCATCATCGCCGCGACATAGAGAGCGACTGCTGCCCAGAAATTACCTGCCAGATTGGAAGCGACAGTTTTCTGCAAACCATCCATCCCGCCACCTGCGGCATAGAACGTTGCCCAGGCGACGATACCGGCCCATACGATTAATCCAAGATCCGGCATGCCGACAGCAACATAAACCCAAGCTGCAATGAGCACACCAATACTGATACCTAACGCGACGACTAAATCCATTGTGATTCCTCCCTAAGAATGGTTATCGAACTGCATTAAAGTCAACAACAGCGGGTCGATACAGGAAGGCTGGTAGATCTTGATGTCTCGCTTATGCATTTCCGCATCAAGTCCGCTAGGCGGATGGTAGCCGGATTGTTTGGGAATGTAAAACTTTTGCACCAATAAAGTGCAAGGGGATCAGATACCGAGTGTTGGTGTAGGCTCGTAATGCCAGTGTTTACGCCATGCACCGAGCACCAGGTTGGGATATTGAGGTTTGCCGAGACTGCCGTTATAGCGACCCAGGGCGCGATAAAGGTCGCCTTTCTCGATATCGATATAGTGACGCAATATGGTACAGCCGTAACGCAGATTGAGCCGGAGATGAAACAGATTATGCTCGGTGGTGCCGATGGTGCGTACCCAGAATGGCATGACCTGCATAAAGCCGCGAGCACCGGCCGAGGAGACGGCGTATTTCTTGAAGCCGCTTTCGACCTGAATCAGCCCCAACACCATTTGCGGATCCAAACCGGCGCGTGAGGCTTCATAGTGCACGGTACGTAAAAAGTCTTCGCGCATGGTCTTGTCCGGCATGCGTTTCTGCAGACGCTTGGACATCTCGCTCAACCAGTGCAGGCCTTCCGATTCGTTAGCAAACACCAGCCTGGGAGCGGCACTGTCACTGATGGATTTCTGCATCTGCGCCTTGACGCTGTTGGCCAAAGGCTCTTCCCGCTGATTGCCCGCATGGACAGTCAGCGACAGCAGAAACGCCAGTGATGCAATCCAGTATTTCAAGTATTCAATCCCAGTTGCTGTTTAACCAGATCAAGCACCTGATCCAGGGGCACGCTCTTCGCCTCGGCATCGGTACGACCCTGATATTCTACCTCTTGCGTCTTCAGGCCGCGATCCCCGATGACAATGCGGTGCGGAATGCCAATCAACTCCATCTCGGCAAACATGACGCCCGGCCGTTCACCACGGTCATCCAGCAGGACATCAACGCCAGCTGACTTGAGTTGCTCATACAGATCCAGTGCGGCGGCTTTCACTGCATCGCTCTTGTCCATGCCGATAGGGGCAATTGCCACCTCGAATGGCGCCATGGCAGTCGGGAAAATGATGCCCCTGGCATCGTTGCCCTGTTCAATCGCAGCGCCGACGATACGCGATACGCCGATACCGTAACAGCCCATTTCCATGACCCTGGTCTGGCCGTTTTCATCCAGATAGGTCGCATTCATCGCTTCAGTATATTTTGTGCGCAGCTGAAAAATGTGCCCGACCTCGATACCACGACACAAACTCAGGACACCTTTGCCATCCGGCGAAGCATCGCCCGCCACCACGTTACGGATATCGGCAACCAGAGCCGGTTCCGGCAAGTCACGGCCGAAGTTGACCCCAGCCAGGTGAAATTTGGGTTTGTTAGCGCCGCAGACGAAATCGCTCATAACCGCCACGGTTCTGTCGGCAATCACCTTGACCTGTGCGCCCACACCCACCGGCCCGATGAATCCGGGCGGGCAATCCAGGTTGGCGCGAATCTCCTCTTCCGTGGCAAAACGGAAATCGGCCAGGCCTTCCAGCTTGCCGGCCTTGATCTCATTCAGGCTGTGATCGCCACGCAGCAGCAACAGGTAAAACTGCTCGCCAGCCACCAGCGCGATCGCCTTGACGGTACGCTGCAAAGGAATGTCAAGCAGTGCGGCAACGTCCTCGCAGGTGGTCTGTTTCGGTGTTTCAACCTCGCGCATGGCTTCCTGTGCCAGCTGGCGTGTTGCAGCCGGGGCCAGTGCTTCCGCCAATTCAACGTTGGCAGCAAAATCGGAATTTTCGCAATAGGCCAGCGCATCCTCGCCGGAATCCGCCAGCACATGAAACTCATGTGAGCCTTCGCCACCAATCGCGCCAGTATCGGCACGCACGGCACGGAACTGCAGGCCCAGGCGATTGAAGATGTTGCTGTAGGTCTGGTACATCTGCGCGTAAGTCTGCTCCAGCGACTCAAAACTGGTATGGAAGGAATAAGCATCCTTCATGATGAATTCGCGTGCACGCATGACGCCGAAACGCGGGCGGATCTCGTCGCGGAACTTGGTCTGGATCTGATAGAAGTTGATTGGCAACTGCTTGTAGGAACGGATTTCCTTGCGCGCGATATCGGTAATCACTTCTTCGTGCGTCGGCCCGAAGCAGAAATCACGCTCGTGCCTGTCCTTGATTTTCAGCATCTGTGGGCCGAATACCGCCCAGCGGCCGGTTTCCTCCCACAGCTCTTTCGGCTGCACGGCAGGCATCAGCAGCTCGAGCGCACCGGCTTTGTTCATCTCTTCGCGCACGATGGCCTCGACCTTGCGCATGACACGCAAACCAAGCGGCATCCAGCTGTACAAGCCGGAGCCCAGGCGCCTGATCAGGCCTGCCCTCAACATCAGCTTGTGGCTGGGTAACTCGGCCTCGTTCGGGGCTTCTTTCTGGGTGGCGATAAAAAATTGTGATGCGCGCATGAAATTTCTTTGAAGTGTTCAGAGTAAGGAGCGGATTTTACAGCGAAATGCCGTCAAAGTCAGTCTGCAGGTCACGCTGGCCCAGGAAGAACCGACGGGAGAAATCAGCGTGCGTGACTGTCTTCCGGTTTCCAGCCGGATTCCCAGGTTTCGAAAGGAACGATTGCAGGCGCATGACCGTTGTCGTAGAACCAGGCATCGACTGCATAGCGCTGATGGCTTTCGATCTCGCGAATGACGGCAGTGGTGTGCGGCCAGCCATTGAAAAAGAAACCGCGCCGGGCAATATCCGAAATTTCGTGGAACCGGAGCAGGCCGTGCTGATGCATGAGCTTGAGGTATGTGGTGGTATTGATGGCTTCATCATTGCAATCCATCTGGCCGGCATAGGCACTGTTGCCAAAGGTGCCGCCCCGGTCCTTGTCCGTACCGGTCTTGACGCCGACTATCCGTTCAAAGCCGGCAAGGCTTGCGCCGATACAAGCACGTTCGGCTTCGGCATCCACCGGCTGGGGCTCGCACCAGCGCTTCAGTTGCTGCCATTCCTGCGCATCGATGTGTGTCGTATTGATACGCGCACAGCCACCGGCCTGACAAACATCAAAACCAGAGAGTACTGGCTGCTGCCTCAGCACGCGGCCCATGGCCTCGACATCGGCATGGCTGGGCAACGCCAGCAGTGTCAGGCTAAAGCACAAGCGGCTGATCAGGCAGCTCGTTTTCATTTTCATGTTGTGCCGGAAAATACCTGATGAGCAACTGGGCAATCTGCTCGACACCATGCAAGACCCCATCTTCAAGCTTGCCCTGTGCAAACAGTTGCTCCATCTCGTGACAGATCGATTCCCACGTCTCAGCCGTCACGCACTGATTGATGCCACGGTCGGCAATAATCTCGACATCGTGATCGGCCAATAGCAGGTAAATGAGCACACCATTGTTCTGCGCCGTATCCCAGATACCGAGCATGGAAAAAACTTCCAGCGCCCGCGATTTCGGCGGCAAGCCCCTGAGCAGGCTGTAGGGATGCAGGCCGGCCTCGACCACAAAACGGATCTGCCCGCAATGCAAGCGTTCGCTGGCGGCGATTGCTGCCTCGATGCGGCGCATGGCGTTGCCGCTGAAATAGCGCCGTACCAGCCACGGGCCACTGAACAGGTGCAGGAAGAATCTTTTCAGATTGCTGATCATGTTTCGCCTCTTGCCATCGCCGCTCACCATCGACCCGATGCCCCGCCGCCGCCAAAACCACCGCCGCCACCGGAGAATCCTCCACCTCCGCTGAATCCGCCGTGCCCGCTTCCGCCACCCATACCGCCAACGCCGCCCATACCACCGCTCAGCGTTATGATGAAAGCCACCACGGCCAGCACAATGGCAAATATCAAGCCACCACCCAGTATCCAGACGACAAGACCGACCACACCGCCGCCTATCGTGCCGCCGAGGAACCGGCCGAAAATTGCACGCAGGACACCGCCCACGGCGATTGCGCCAAACAGCAGCAACGGCAGCATATCCTCAATTGGCGCGCTCTTCGCTGCCTTTTCCGGTTCCGGCAAAGGCTCACCGCCAATCAGCGAAACAAGCTGTTCAACGGCGGCGTTGATGCCGCCGTAAAAATCCCCCTGACGGAAATAAGGCGTCATGGTCTCGGCAATCACACGCTTGGCGATGGCATCGGGGACCACGCCTTCCAGGCCGTAGCCGACCTCGATGCGCATGGTCCTGTCATCCATTGCCAGCAGAATCAGCAGGCCATCATCGACACCCTTGCGTCCCAGCTTCCAGCTTTCCGCCACGCGGATGGAATATTGCTCGATAGTTTCCGGTTGGGTAGTAGGCACGAGCAGCACGGCAATTTGGCTGCCTTTTTCCTGCTCGAAAGCTGCCAGGCGGGATTCGAGTGCAGCCTTCTGCCCTGGCTGCAAAACGCCGGCCAGGTCCGTGACGCGCGCGTTCAATGGCGGCACTTCCACTTCTGCCAGCGCTACGAGCGGCAGCAGAATCAAAAGCAGGCCAGCGAGCCAGCGATGCATCATTTTCAGTCGAACTCTACAGCCGGTGGTGTGGCCAGCGCTTTTTCATCTTCCACGGTGAAGTTCGGTTTGGTTTTCATGCCGAACATCATGGCGGTCAGGTTGCTGGGGAAGGAACGCACTGTGATGTTGTATTCCTGCACCGCCTGAATATAGCGGTTGCGCGCCACGGTGATACGGTTCTCAGTACCCTCCAGCTGCGCCTGCAAGTCGCGGAACAGGCCGTCGGCCTTGAGCTGCGGATAGTTCTCGGCTACCACCAGCAAACGTGAGATCGCTGAAGTCAGCTCACCCTGCGCTGCCTGGAACCTGGCGAAAGCCTGTTCATCGTTGAGCAGTTCCGGCGTCGCCTGTATGCCGCCGACACGGGCACGGGCATTGGTGACATTCTCCAGCACCTCCTGCTCATGAGCGGCATAGCCCTTGACCACATTGACCAGATTCGGCACCAGGTCGGCACGACGCTGGTACTGGTTGAGTACTTCCGACCAGGCCGAGTTGATCTGCTCGTCCGTGGCCTGCAATTTGTTGTAGCCGCAACCGGAAAGTGCCAGGGTCAAAAACAGCAGAAATACAGTGAGTAATCTACGCATGTTCAAATCTCCAGAAATAAATATCGATAGCCGCTCTGTAACACCATCACTCTTTTCAACATGATGGATGGTTTCCAGACTTTCAAGTCATCCGTTCCGACAACCATCATCCTCCCAAACTGTTTGCCTGGAAAACTGTTTGCCTGGAAAGTTGTTTGTAAGAAAAATTAATTGCTAAGAAAAACTGTTTGCCAGGAAACCTGTTTGCTAAAACCAACTCAGCCGCCTGCCTGCGTCTGCAATGACTGCATGGTGCGACGCGCATAGCACAGATCCTCCCAAGCCTTGGCCTTGTCGGCCAGGTTGCGCAGCAGATACGCAGGATGGTAAGTCACGATAACCGGCACGCTATTGTAGCTGTGCAGCTTGCCACGCAGTTCGGCAACCGTGGCATCCGTATTCAGCAGGGTCTGCGCCGCGACCCGCCCCAGGGCAAGTATCAGTTTGGGCTGCATCAGCGCCACCTGCCGTTCGAGAAACGGTTCACATTGCACGATTTCGCCGCGATGCGGATCGCGGTTTTCCGGTGGACGGCATTTCATGACATTGGCGATATAGACATTCTGCCCGCGCTTGAGCTTGATTGCGGCCAGCATGTTATCCAGCAGCTTGCCAGCCTGACCAACGAATGGCTCGCCTTGGCGGTCTTCCTCCACGCCCGGCGCCTCACCGACAAATAACCATTCCGCATGCGGATCGCCCACGCCAAACACGGTCTGGGTACGTGTAGCTGACAGCTCGCAAGCCACACAGTTTTGCACGCAGGCCTGCAAAGCAGGCCAATCCAGATGCAGTATCTGTTCCTGCCGGTTTTCTGCGAAAACCGCCGGTTCGGCTACCGTGACTGATTCTGCCACGCTGACCGATTCGGACACACTAGCTGGTTCGGACACACTGCCTGATTCGACTACACTGGCAGGCTCAAGCAGGTTGACTGGCTCGGCCACCTTGAGCTCCGGCACTTCCGCCAGCTGCTGTGCAGGGCTTACCCCGGCTGGCGAGCTACTGGCTACTGGCTCAGGTTTTGCAACGCCGCCATCGCGCAGCCTCCACACTGGCAAAAGCTCCAGCTCACGCAACATGTCATCACGATTCAGGCTCACAGGGTCATCCCGCTCATAGTGCCATTCCCATCAACATGGCGTCTTCGCGGCCATTCTCGGTCGGGTAATAACGCGGGCGTATAGCCATCTCATTAAAGCCTTTTTTCTCATAGAGGCTGATCGCCACCTTGTTGGAGACCCGAACTTCCAGAAACATGTTGAGCGCGCCATGCTCAAGCGCTTTTTCCATAATGAATGACAGCACCATATCACCATAACCCTTGCCCTGGGCGTGCTTGGCAACACTGATATTCAACAGGTGCGCCTCATCCAGCACCAGCATCACCACCACATAAGCGATCATCTGCCCGCCCTGCTCAAACACCCAACAGCTGTAGCCGGTGTTGAGCGAATCCCGGAAATTGCCAATTGACCAGGGAAAAGGATAGATGGTCGGCTCTATACGCATGACCGTATCCAGATCAGCCATCTGCATGGGCCTTACCTGCACATCGGTTTTCAGTATGGCGTTCAATTCAGCTTCTGCCCGGCTTCACGTTCATGCGTTTTCAGCGCGACACGATTACGGATATAGACTGGTGCCGCTTCCGCTGCAGGCAAACCCAGCCCTGCCTTCATCAGTGGTTCAGCCAGCGCCAGCATGGCGCGCGCTTCCGGATACTGTTCCGGCATGGTCTCGCTGATCTGTGCGCCGTAGCAACCATGCAGCTCCTCGCCATACGCCGCCCAACCGTTGCCAACGCCGACCCAGTCGCGACCTTCGATCGCCGGCAGCTGGGTCGGTTTGTAGAGCCCGGGCTCCATGACGGTATGCCATCCGGCACCGGCACGCACATACACTGCATGATAGACCTCGCCCATACGGGCATCGAGGCAGGCAATCACACGTGAGTGACCGCTTGCTTCCGCCAGCGCCATCAAGGTACTGACACCCAGCACCGGCAAACCGGCACCAAACGCCAGGCCCTGAGCAACGCCGCAGGCAATGCGCAGGCCGGTAAACGAACCCGGGCCGGCACCATAGACGATGGCCTGCAAATCCTTCATGTCCGCCTGCACTTCGTCCAGCAGTTCGCGTATGGTCGGCAATATTTGCTGAGAATGACTTTGCCCCGCATGAAAATGGCGCGCAAGGACACGGCCCTGATATTGGAGGGCTAAGGAGAGAAATTCGGTGGAAGTGTCGAGTGCGAGGATATTCATCAAAACAGCTTAATGGATCAAGCCGCTATTTTGCCATACCGATGCTGATACAAGTATTCGACTTGCACTCTTGAACAGCTAACCTGGATTGTCAGGTGCGCCTGAAAGCAATCACGTGATCGATCTCCAGGCGAATACCGATCTTCTCACCCAGCTTGTGATTATGGTGCGATGGCACCAGCGAAAGCACCTGCTGGCCGGATTCAAGCCTCAGCGTATACATAATATCGGCGCCCTGAAACGCTTTATGCACGATGGTTGCCTGCAATTTGCTCGCATCATCGTGCACGATATCATCCGGCCGCAACAGGATATCGACGGTCTGGCCGACCCCTACAGTATCCGGCAATTCACCATACAAACCGCCAAGGTCCGTCATCACGCGGCCACGCTCTATGACTTCACCGCTCAATAACACACCCTTGCCGACAAAATCTGCCACGAAGCGGCTGTTGGGCTTGTGATACAAATTATAGGCAGTATCCCACTGCTGAATCATGCCCTGATGCATGACACCGATCTCGTCCGCCATGGCAAAAGCCTCATGCTGGTCATGCGTGACCAGGATTGCCGTCGCATTCTGGCTTTTCAGCACTTCGCGAATTTCCTGCGAGAGGCGTTCGCGCAGGTCACTGTCCAAATTGGAGAACGGCTCATCCAGCAGCAACAGGTCCGGCCTCGGCGCCAGCGCACGAGCGACGGCGACACGTTGCTGCTGCCCGCCGGAAAGTTCATGCGGATATTTCTTTGCGGCCTCAGCCAACCCCACCACTTCCAGCAACTCCATCACGCGCGGGCTGCGCTGCGACTTTTCCATCTGGTGCAGGCCAAAAGCCACGTTCTCGAATACGCTCAGATGCGGGAACAATGCGTAATCCTGAAACACCATGCCGATCCGGCGCTTTTCCGTCGGCAGGCTGAAATCCGGCGTAGCCACCGCAGTACCGTTGAGCAGGATCTCGCCCGCACTCAAACGCTCAAAACCGGCGATCAGCCTCAGTACCGTGGTTTTCCCACAGCCGGAAGGCCCCAGCAGGCAGCCGATCTGGCCTTTGGCCAATTGCAGCGAGAGGTTCTGCACCACGCGCAGATCGCCATAAGATTGGCTGACGTTCTTTAGTTCCAACAAAGCTTTATTGTTCATTCACATTACCATGACGGCTTAAAAAGATAATCGGTAGCAACCCCACCAACACGAGCGTCACGGCGGGTAATGCCGCGCGTTCCCACTCACCTTCCGAGGTCATTTCAAAGATGCGCACTGCCAGCGTATCCCAGCCGAAAGGGCGCGTCATCAGGGTGATCGGCATCTCTTTCATGACATCGACAAACACCAGGATCAGCGCCGTCACCATGCCGCCGCGCAGGATCGGCGCATGCACCCGGCGCAGCATGGTCAGATTACCCACACCCAGTGTACGCGATACATCATCCAGGCTGAGCGGCAAGCGCTGCATGGCACTGTCGACCGGATTGAATCCAACCGCCATGAAACGCGCCATATAGGCCACCAGCATGATCAGCAAACTTCCCTGCAACAGCATGCCTGCCTCAATCTGCATCAGCGGCTTGATAATATTGAGCAGGGTTCTATCCACCCAGGCGATCGCTACAAAAACGCCGACTGCCAGCACCGTACCCGGCAATGCATAACCGATGGTGGCAATACGCACGCAGGATCTGGTCAGCGTGTCGGTATTGCGCCTTGCCGCATAGGAAAGCAGCAAGGCAGCCACCACCGTGATAATAGCCGCAATGGCAGCCAGCATCAGGGTGTGTTGCAAAAAGCCCAGATAGCGGCTGTCGAAATCCTCGGCAAACACGCCAGCCGCCCAGATCAGCAACTGCACGAGCGGAATAATGAAGGCGATGCTGACCACGACAAGGGCAAACAGCGTTGCAGACCATGCAGCCAAGCCTTCAAGCCGGATACGGCCGGTCTCCTGATGACGGCCGGCCTGCGTATAACGCATTCTTGAACGTGAAAGCTGCTCCAGTATCAGCAGCACAAAAACGATGATCACCAGCAAAGAAGCCAGTTGCGAGGCAGCATCCAGCGAGAACATGCCGAACCAGGTCTTGTAAATGGCCGTGGTGAACGTGTCGTAATTGAACACGGAAACCGTGCCGAAATCCGCCAGCGTTTCCATCAATGCCAGCATCAGGCCGCCGACGATCCAGGGCCGCGCCATGGGCAAGGCCACCCGGAAGAAGCCGCTACGGCGCGAGTGGCCCAAAGCCTGCGCTGCTTCCAGTGCACGCTTACCCTGGGTGGAAAAGGCATTCCTGGCCAGCAGGTAAACGTAGGGATACAGAGCCAGGCTCATGACCAGAATCACGCCGCCGGTGGAGCGGATGTGCGGAAACCAGTCACTGCTGCCGAACGCTTCGCGCAACCAGGTTTGCAGCGGACCGGTGAAATCGAGCAGGCCGATAAAGACAAAAGCCGAGACATAGGCGGGTATCGCAATTGGCAGCAACAAAGCCCAGCTCAACACTCGCCGTCCCGGAAACTGGTAAACCGCCATCAGCCAACCCAGGCTGACGCCCAGCAACAGGGTACCGAAACCAACCCCGAGCACCAGCCAGAAGGTGTTGATCAGCAGGTCGCCCAGTACATAATCAAATAAATGCAGCCAGACTTCTTTTTCAGGATGGAAGAAGGATGAAATGACCACCAGCACCGGGATCAATACCAGCGTGGCGAATACGAGGGCGATAAGACGCCAGCGATCCTGAAAAATCGCTGGCAAACTCAAAATCATGGCGCTCAGTTTCGGCGCTTTTATCATGGGCAACTCTAAAAATCCAACTTTCTTCGCCATGCTGCGTTGCTCACAAAAAATCACTCCTCACATATCGAATATATGCCGCGTCGCAATTTTTTGCTCGCGCCTTGCCTGGCATGGAAATTTGAATTTTTATATACGCCCGCATGTGATCGAGTTTAACAGGCCGCTGAAAACGTTGCGAGGATGGCCGGATGCCAGGCGCACGGAGCACAGCGACCGAGACATATCAAGTAGATAGGCGAGGGAGCGAAAACGTAGTTTCGGTGCAGGCTAACCTTGGCATAGCCAAGGTTAAGCGAAGCGGCCGAAGCCAACACCGCGCAACGCCGCAGACGACCACCGCAGTAGTTTTTCAACGGCCTGTTAATTGTCTCCATTCAACTCATTTATAACGGGCTCTATCCATCAACCTGACCGCTGCCGCCTGCAATTCACCGGCTTTGGCCACATTGATCAGATTATGTTTGAACTCGCCCCAACTTGCCACTACCGGGTCCGGCTTGTAAGCAGGATTGGCCGGGTATTCCATGTTGAGGTCGGCAAACATTTTTTGCCCATTACCGGAAGAGAACCATTCCAGCAACTGAACTGCGCCTTTCGGGTTCTTGCTGTACTTGACCACCCCGGCACCCGAGACATTCACGTGCACGCCGCCATCTTTCTGGTTAGGCCAGAACAGGGCCAATGGCAGGTTGGGCTTTTTCTCCATCAGGCGGCCATAGTAATAAGTATTGACGATACCTACATCGCATTGACCAACGGCAACCGCTTCCATCAACTTGGTGTCGTCCGGGAACACATCCGTCGCCAGGTTGCCGACCCAGCCTTTGACGATACGCTCGGCCTCAGGCTCTCCCTTTTCCGCAATCATCATCGCCACCAGCGACTGGTTATAAACCTTCTTCGAGGTGCGCAGGCACAGCTTGTCTTTCCACTTGGAGGTAGCCAGGTCTTCATAGGTAGACAAATCGGCAGGCTTCACCTTTTTGGTGTTGTAAACGATGGTGCGGGCGCGGATGGAAAGGCCGAACCACTGGTTATCCGGGTCTTTCAGGTGGGCAGGGATATTGACATCCAGCACCTTCGATTGAGTCGGTTGCAGCAGACCGGCATTCGCCGCCTGCCACAGATTGCCGGCATCCACTGTCAGCAGCACATCCGCCGGTGTATTGGCGCCCTCTGCACGCAGACGCTCCATCAACGGACCTTCCTTGTCGGTGATGAACTTGACCGGTACGCTGGTCTCCTTGGTGAAGGCATCGAACATCGGCTTGATCAGCTGTTCGGCACGGGCTGAATAGACCACGACTTCGTCGGCGGCATGGCTGACTGGAATAGCCAATGCGCTGAACAATAATGCAGAAAGAATGCGAGTAAACATGGGGAATCCTGAACGAAAGTTTATGGATAAGTTAGGACCCATCTTATCAAGAATAATTCTTATTCGCAAGAAAAGAATGTCGTCACATCGTCCACATTCCGCGTCCTTCTGAACGGCGGCAAACTCTGCCAAACCCTTCTGCCATAGGGTTTACTGATCAGTCGCGGGTCGCAGATCACCAGCACGCCACGGTCAGTCTCGTCACGGATCAAACGGCCGGCACCCTGCTTCAAAGTGATGACGGCATAAGGCAGCTGATATTCCATGAAGGCGTTTTTGCCTTCGCTGTTCATCTTGTCGATACGCGCGGCCAGCACCGGATCGTCCGGCGGCGCGAACGGCAGCTTGTCGATGATGACGGCGGACAAGGCCTCACCGCGCACATCGACGCCCTCCCAGAAACTCTGCGAACCCACCAGCACGGCATTGCCCAACTTGCGGAAGCGTTCCAGCAACTCGGTGCGCGAGCTTTCGCCCTGAATCAGCAACGGATATTCCATGCCGTTGCTGGAGAATGCATCCTTCAGCAGCGCATGCACCTCGCGCATGGCGCGCAAGCTGGTGCACAAGACGAAAGCCCGCCCGCGGCTGGCCTGAATCACCGGCAGCGCAGCGGCGGCAACCGCGGCGGTGTAAGCGCCGCTGTTCGGCTCCGGCATATCCTGCGGCACATAAAGCAAGGCCTGCCGATCATAATCAAAGGGGCTGCTCCAGTAGCCGGTACTCGCCTGCTCCAGCCCCATCTGCGCCAGGTAATGACTGAAATCGTTGCGCACCGCCAGCGTGGCGGAGGTGAAAATCCACGAGCGCGGCTGCGCATTGAGCTGTTTGCCGAAACCTTCCGCCACGGAAAGCGGCGTTGCATGTAACTGTACGGATTGCGTGAACACCTCCACCCAGCGTACCAGATTGGCATTTTCCGCCGCACGCCAACGCTGCAGTTGCTCGATCAGCGCGAGGCTGCGCTCATAACAATTCTCCAGCGCCGGGTCACGCTCGGCCTGGGTTTCCAGCACCGCACTCAGGGCCTTGAGCTTTTCCTGCACCGTGTCGTAGGCGCTTTCGAAATTTTTCAGAGCCAACGCCTTCTGCACCGGCATGCGCGC
>PHCD01000038.1 GCA_002842135.1 Betaproteobacteria bacterium HGW-Betaproteobacteria-8
GGACCTGGAAGCCATCGAATGGCTGGAAGACCTGCTGCTCGGCTTCAACGGCAGCGTGCTGTTCATCACCCACGACCGGCGCTTCCTCAACCGCCTGGCCACCCGCATCACCGAACTGGATCGCGGACAGCTGACCGACTTCGTCGGCACCTACGCCAACTATCAGGCCAAGAAAGAAGAACTGCTGGCCGTGGAAGCCACCCATGCCGCTAAATTCGACAAGGTGCTGGCACAGGAGGAAGCCTGGATACGCCAAGGCATCAAGGCGCGCCGCACCCGCAACGAGGGTCGCGTGCGACAACTGGAAAGGCTGCGGCTGGAACGTGCCGCGCGGCGTGAACGTCAGGGCAACGTCAAGCTCACGCTGGACAGCGGCGAGCGCTCCGGCAAACTGGTAGCCGAACTGGAACACGTCAACAAACACTATGGCGACAAAATCATCGTCAAGGATTTCAGCACGCGCATCCTGCGTGGCGACCGCATCGGCCTGCTGGGGCCAAACGGTATTGGCAAGACGACGCTGTTAAGGATGATATTGGGTCAGGAAGAAGCCGACAGCGGCACGATAGTACGCGGTACCAATCTCAATATCGCCTATTTCGACCAGATGCGCGAACAGCTGAATGAGGAAGCGACGCTGGCGGACACCATCAGCCCGGGCTCGGAATTCGTGCAGATCGGCAACGAGCGCAAGCATGTCATCAGCTATCTGGAAGACTTCCTGTTCCCGCCGCAACGCTCGCGCTCACCGGTTAAATCGCTCTCCGGCGGCGAACGCAACCGCCTGTTGCTGGCCCGCCTGTTCGCCCGCCCCGCCAACGTGCTGGTACTGGACGAACCGACCAACGACCTCGACATCGACACGCTGGAGCTGCTGGAAAGCCTGCTGCAGGATTTCGATGGCACCCTGTTTCTCGTCAGCCACGACCGCGCCTTTCTGGAGAATACCGTGACCCAGGTATTTGCCTTTGAGGGCGACGGCATCATCACCGAGTTCGGTGGCGGTTATGACGACTGGCAACGCTTCAGCGCACAGCGTGCCGCCGAGAAGGCAGCGGCAGCGGCGAAAAACGCCCCGGCAAAAGCGCCAGCCAACCCATCTGCAAGCAAAAACAAGCCGGGCAAGCTCAGCTTTAAGGAGCAAAAGGAACTTGAGACACTGCCGGACAATATCGAACAGCTGGAACTGGAACAGGCAAGAATACAGGTCGAATTGGCCAACACCGATATTTATCGTGACAACCCCGAACTGGTGAAAACCTATCAGGCACGTCTTAACCAGATTGAAGAAAGCCTGATACAGGTGCTGGAACGCTGGGAGGAGCTGGAAAGCCGGCGCGAATAAATTAGATTGAATTTTTTGCGCACAAAGTTCTCATATCTGCTATGGTCAATTCATGAATATGCGGATGAGATCCCTGTTCAACAAAATCTGTCTGATGTTGCTGCTGCTTGCCATGGCAGGCTGCAGCGTCATAAAAGTCAGCTATAACAATGCGCAGGAACTGACGTATTGGTGGCTGTACAGCTATGTGCACTTCTCCGATGCGCAAAAACCTTTGATCAAAGCTGAGCTTGCCGCGCTACACGATTGGCATCGCTTCAATGAAATTCCCGCCTATATCAAACTCCTGGAATCCGCGCAGAAGAAAGTCATGCACGACACCACACCTGAGCAAGTGTGCGCTGAAGTCGAAAACGTACGCAATCGCTTAAGAATCCTTAACCTGCAAACTGAACCCATCATTGAGAAGTTATCCCCCACCCTGATCCATGAGCAGCTTGGGCACATGCAGAAACACTTCGATAAAAACAACCAAAAGTGGCAAGAGGACTGGATGGAAGGTACGCAGCAAGAACGTGACGAATACCGGCTCAAGCTTGCCATCGAACGCGCCGAGATGTTCTACGGTGGGCTCAGCGACCAGCAACGGGACATCCTGAAAGACAATATCCGCATCTCCACTTTCAACGCCGAGACCAGTTATGAGGAAAGGCTCAGACGCCAGGCGGACGCTATTGCAACGCTGAAAAAAATCATAGACCTGAAGCTGGCCGAGCCGGACATCAAGCTGGAAATCGCCGCTTATTTCGACCGGCTCCAGAATGGCGACGACCTGGCCTACCAGAATTACGTAGATCGCCTGACTGTCGACAGTTGCGCCGGTTTTGCCAGGCTGCACAACAGCACCAGTGCAAAGCAAAGACAGCGCGCAGCTGACAAACTGGGCGGCTATATCAAGGATCTGGAAGCTCTAAAAAGCTCTGCCCAGATCCGCTAATGCATACCCCCCAGCAGGCTCAACAAGACCTTACCAAGGGACTTCCTTGCCATCATAGGCAACAAATCGGCCACTATTCTCCAGCGTCAGGTTTTCAATGACGCGGCGCATGCCGGCAACGCTCTCAGGCGCATCGATTAAACCGTTGGGACCGCCCATGTCGGTACGGACCCAGCCTGGATGGAGGATGGTGGAGGCGATACCCATCGGTTTCAGGTCGATGGCCAGGCTCTTCATGACCATGTTGACCGCCGTCTTGGTACTGCGATAGATATAGCTGCCGCCGCTGGTGTTGTCATCCAGGCTGCCCATCTTGCTGGAGACGGTGACGATCTTCTTCAGGTTGCTGGCAGCGATATGACTGACAAATGCTTCCGCCATCTTCATCGGCGCCATGCTGTTGATATGAAAGGCCTCGGCCCAGGCCTCGTAATCCACCTCGCCGAAATTGCTCTGCGGATAAACACCGGCGTTATTGATCAGCAGATCGATAGGCCTACCTTGCAATATCAGCGCCAGGGCATCGATCTCCTCGAAATCCGCCACATCCAGCGGATGAATCTCGACCTGGTCGCCCGAACGCTCAGCCAATGCCTGTAATTCCCGGGCATCGTCAGGCCAACGGCAGCAGGCAATCACCTGCCAACCGGCTTCGACGTACTGTTTGACAAATTCCAGACCGAGGCCGCGATTGGCTCCGGTGATCAATAATGTAGCTTGTGACATAGACACCTCTAATAAACCTGAAAATGAAAACCTGACTCTATTATTATCCGGCTAACTATCTAAAGAACAGAAAATAAATCATCAACCAAAATTACAGGCATGCGAATATGGTCACTATGCCATAAACCACATCAGGCTCTTGCCGATTTTGACCAGCTCCAGTTCAATCTCATGCGACTGCCTGTCCACGACTTGATTTTTCCCCATACTATGCTGCTTATATTATCGATGCCTGCTTTAACTGCGCATGCTTTTTTAGAAACGCATGCTTTTTTCACCGCACATGCTTTGTCAGAAATTCAGATGAAATGGTTTCACGCGTAAAGAATCTGTCACAACGCGCCGCCAACGCCCTGGCCCTGGAGAACTTCCCTGCCACCTATGCGCTGGCCCGCAGCCTGCAACGGCAAATCCATTTCAAGATCGGGCCAACCAATTCCGGCAAGACGCATGATGCCTTGATGGCATTACAACAGGCGAAATCCGGCGTCTATCTGGCACCGCTGCGACTGCTCGCCATGGAAATCCGCGACCGCCTGACGGAAGCCGGTGTGCCATGCAACCTGGTCACCGGCGAGGAACGCGTCATGGTGGCCGGTGCCAGACATACTGCATCCACCGTCGAGATGATGAACCCGCATCAGGAAGTCGAGGTGGCCGTCATCGACGAGATCCAGATGCTGCAGGACGAACATCGCGGCCACGCCTGGACCGCCGCCATCGTCGGGGCACCGGCAAAGGAGATTTACCTGTGCGGATCGCACGCGGTAATGAACGCCTGCACACGTCTGCTGGATGCATTGCATGAGCCATACAACATCAGCCATCTGGAACGTAAAACCCCGCTGTTGCTGGAAGAGCTGGCGCTTTGCGGCGACCGTTACAACCGCTGGCGCCTGAAAGGAAAACTGCAAAAAGGCGATGCCGTCATCGCCTTCACGCGCAAGGACGTGCTGACACTCAGCGCCCGTATCCGGCAATGGGGCTTTGGCGTCGCCACTATCTATGGTGCACTATCGCCGGAAGTGCGTCGTACCGAAGCCAGAAGATTCAATAGCGGCGAGGCGGACATTCTGGTGGCGACGGATGCCATCGGCATGGGCCTCAACCTGCCCATTCGCCGCGTGATATTTTCCACCGTGGAAAAATTCGACGGTATCGCCAACCGCCTGCTCAATCCGACCGAAGCCAGACAAATTGCCGGCCGCGCCGGCAGGTACGGCATCTATCCGACCGGCTTCGTCAACGCCTTCGAACAGGATGAGCTGCTGCATCTGGAACATGCGCTCTACGCCTCGGACATCTCTGGCCTGGAAAGGCTGCCCATTTCGCCTTTTTTCGGTCATATCGACGTACTCTCCGGCATGCTGCATACCGACCGCCTGGGTGAGTTGCTGACCTTCTTTGCCGAACGAGTCACCGTCAAAAGCTCATTATTCCAGACTGCAGACATGTCCGCCCATATCCAACTCGGGGCATGGATTGACCTGCAAGCGCCGGAGTTATCGCTTCGGGATAAATTCATCATGTCCTGTGCCCCGGTCTCGCTTGATAGACCGCACGAAAGCGACTATTTCCTTGCCTGCCTGCAAAGTGTCAGGAACGGCAAAGCCAGAAGGCTGCCGCCGGAGTATGACTGGCTATCGTCCAGCAGCCCCAAACATCTGCAGGAGGCCGAAGACCTGAGCCAGGACATCAGTCTCTACGCCTGGCTGGCTGGCAAGTTCCCGCAGATATTCATTGAGAACGAAAACCTGCCGGTGCTCAGAAACAAAGTCAGCCGTTATATCGAACGCGCGCTACTGACGCAAGCTGGGTATGGCAGTACCTCCAAAGAGCTGCTTTACCAGTACTGAAGCATGCCGCCAGGATTATTGCCAAGACATCAATTTTAGCCACAGAGATCACAGAGGCCACAGAGAAAAACCAAAGAGCTTGTCTTGAGAACATTAGCCGCTGGCTGCCGTATTGGATACTGGACAACACCAACGCTCTGTGGCCTCTATGGCTAATTGCTTTTTCAAGCCTCATTTCCGCATATGCAAACCAATAGAGCAATATCACCACAAAAAACATTTGTACAAACTATATTTGTATCAATATATTATTGCTGGCATAATGCACCCCATGAATGCAGCAGCCGGACATGAATCGCGTAGCCAACTTCAGGAATCAGCCAGCCACGAACAACTGGCTAACTCCGCGCTGAAGGATTTCCGCCTCATCTTCAATTCGGTCAAGAAACATTTCAAACAGATTGAAGAACAGTGCGGCATCAGCAGCTCACAACTGTGGGTGTTGTGGGAACTGCATAAAACACCGGGATTGAAGGTAACTGAACTGGCCGGAAAACTGGCCATACACCAGTCAACCGCCAGCAATCTGATTGAAAAAGTCGCAAAAAAAGCCCTGATCAGCAAAAAACGTGAAGACCAGGATCAGCGTGTCGTCAGGCTCTACCTGACCAAAACTGGCCAAGAGATCGTCCTGAAGGCTCCCGACTCCCCCAGAGGAGTCCTCAGAGAAGCAATCGACCATCTATCGGCATCCGACCTCATACAGCTACAGAACAGCTTGGATCGCCTGATTGGTCAAATGAAACTGAAAGATGAAGCGGATGCGATGAAACCGCTCTCATCACTCTGAAATAACTACTCAAGGTTCGAGCGCTGGCAAACGCCGGCATGCATGTTTAGCCTGAAGAAAGGAGAAACATTGACACCCGTAAAAGCATCATCCAGCAAGCAAACAAAGAAAACCGTAGCCTTGTTCGGCGAAGTTCTGGCCGATATCTTCCCGGATCAAAGCGTGCTGGGCGGCGCCCCGTTTAATGTCGCAAGGCATTTACAGGCATTCAATCTGCATCCCGTCATGATCAGCCGTACCGGCAACGATGCACTGCGTGACGACCTGCTACGCGAGATGGACAGGCTGGGCATGGACAAAACCGGCATCCAGTGCGACCCCACCTACCCGACCGGCCAGGTGCAGGTACATATGAAAGATGGCGGGCACAGCTTTGAAATCCTGCCCAATCAGGCTTATGACCATATCCATGCCGGCATCACGCACATGATGATCATGTCGCTCAAACCGGAACTGGTGTATTTCGGCACACTGGCACAAAGAGGCATGGAGTCACGCCTGGCGCTGGACAAGTTCATCGCCGACAGCAAATGTTTACGTTTCCTGGATATCAATCTGCGCAGCCCCTGGTACAACAAACACACGGTGCGCCGCTCCCTGCTACGCTCGGACATCGTCAAGATGAACGAAGACGAGCTGGAAATCGTCGCCGCTTATTTCAAGATAGAAGGCAAGACGCCACTGCTGAAAGCCGAAAAACTGCTCGACCAGTTCGAACTGCAATGCCTGCTGGTCACCGCTGGCGAGAATGGCGCGTGGCTGATCAACCAGGAGCACGATTTTTTCAGCAGCGGCCCTGCCGGCGGATCAATCTCAGTGATAGACACGGTGGGGGCCGGCGACGCCTTCGCGGCCATCTTCATTATCGGCGTACTCCACCACTGGGAAATACCGCTCATCATGCAACGTGCCAACCAGTTCGCCGCTGCACTGTGCGGCATCAGAGGCGGCGCACCACAGAATCACGACTTTTACCTGCCGTTCAAGAAGGAGTGGCATCTTTAACTCAATATGCAAAACACAAACCATCTGCTTAAATCCGAGAATCCCATCTATATCCTGATGATCAGTATGCATGGCCTGATTCGAGGCAATGACATGGAACTGGGCCGCGATGCCGATACCGGCGGGCAGACCACTTATGTGGTGGAGCTGACAAAAGCACTGGCCAGGCATCACGAGGTAGAAAAAGTCGATCTGCTTACGCGCCTGATCGATGACCCGAATGTCAGTACCGATTATGCACAGCCTGAGGAAGACCTGGGTGGCGGGGCAAGAATTGTCCGCATGCCCTGCGGCCCCAAGCGCTATTTGCGCAAGGAACTGCTGTGGCCACACCTGGATCAGGTAGTCGATAAATGCCTGCATTTTCTGCGGCAGCAGGGCCGCCTGCCTGACCTCATCCATACACACTACGCAGATGCGGGTTACGTAGGCCAGCAACTCTCGCTGCTGCTCGGCATTCCGCAAGTACACACAGGCCATTCACTGGGGCGCCCAAAACTTGACCGCATGCTGGCCAGCGGCCGCAAGCCGCAGGCATTGGAAAAACAGTTCAACTTCCAGCGCCGTATCAGCGCTGAAGAGGAAATCATCAAGAACGCATCGCTGATCGTCACCAGCACACAGCAGGAAATCGATCAGCAATACGGTCTTTATTCCAATTTCAACCACTCGCGCTTTCGCGTCATCCCGCCCGGCACGGATACCTCCAGATTCTCGCCGCCCATGCGCAAGAAGATCGAGCACAGCGTGCATCACCTGGTAGACAAATTCCTGGCCGAGCCGGAAAAACCGCTCATCTTCTCCATCTGCCGCCCGGACGCAAGAAAAAACATCAAGGGCTTGGTAGAGGCCTTTGGCAAGAGCCCGGCCTTGCAGCAGGCGGCCAACCTGCTGATTGTGGCAGGCACCAGGGACGACGTCCGCGAACTGGAAGATTCGGAACGGAAAGTCATGGCCGATCTGCTGTTTGATATCGATCGCTACGACCTGTGGGGCAAGGTCGCCTTGCCCAAGCACGTCTCGCAGGAAGATGTACCGGAATTCTATCGATTGGCAGCCAGGCGCCGTGGTGTGTTCGTCAACCCGGCGTTCACCGAACCTTTCGGCCTGACCCTGATTGAGGCTGCAGCCAGCGGGCTACCCTTCGTCGCACCTGATGACGGCGGGCCCAGGGACATCGTCAACAATTGCCGCAACGGCCTGGTGGTCGATACGCTGCAAAGCGGGGAAATCAGCAAGGCGCTGCTGCATATGCTGGAAGACCGGAAGCGCTGGCGGCAATGGGCGAATAACGGTATCGCCGGCGTCTGGCGACATTACAGCTGGACCGCTCACGTAGAGAAATACATGAAGGAAATCCGCCGCCTGTTGCGTCGCGACAAGAAGCGCCTGCGTCGCCAGCATGCCATCATCCAGAATAACGGGAAATCCTATATGCCGCTGGTCAAAACAGTTTTAATCAGCGACATCGACAACACCCTGCTTGGCGACAAACGCGCCCTGCAGAAACTGACCACCTGGCTCAAGGCTCACCGAACCAAGCTGGCTTTCGGCATCGCCACCGGGCGCATGATCGAAAGTGCGGTCGCCATCCTGAAAAAGAACCAGGTCAACATCCCGGACGTACTCATCACTTCCGTAGGGTCGGAAATCCACTATGGCGGCAAACTGACCCCCGACCTGGGCTGGGCTGCGCACATACGCCATCTGTGGCGCCGGGATGCCTTGGCCGAGGCAATGGCAAACTTTCCCGGCCTCAAGCTGCAGGCACCCGAGAACCAGCGTGAGTTCAAATTAAGCTACCTCGCCAAACCGGATGACATGCCGCCGCTCGCCGAACTCTACGAATATCTGCATGAGCTGAAACTGCATGCACAGCTGATCTATTCACATGAAGAGTTTCTCGATGTATTGCCGGTCAGGGCCTCCAAGGGCCATGCCATCCGCTATCTGGCCTACAAGTGGGATCTGCCGCTGGAGAACTTCCTGGTAGCGGGCGACTCTGGCAATGACACGGAAATGCTGATCGGCGACACGCGGGCCGTGGTCGTCGGCAACCACAGCCCGGAACTCGCCGTATTACGCGATCAGGAGCAGATATACTTCGCACAGGGCCACTACGCCGCCGGCATCATTGAAGGGCTGCACCACTACGGCCTGGATATCAGTGCGAGCCCAATGGAAGTTGCAGAGGAGGAACTCAGCCATGTATGAACAGGTTTCTCATTCCTTGCTCAATGACATACTCATCAAGCTCGAACACGACATCAAAGAAAAGAATCTGCAGCATTTCTACATCCGGCTGGGAGCAAATTTCTACGCTATCTATTCGCTCTTCCACCAGCTCTATGGCCACCGCCCGGACTTCAAGCAGCAGGTGCATCAACTGGTCAGCACCATGACCTGTTCCTATATCAAGCGGTCGCAACAATTGCGTAAGCTGGACCTGGCCCGCGAGAAAGACCACAACTGGTTTCTCAGCCAGAAATGGGTAGGCTATGCGCTTTACTGCAGGGAATTTGCCGGCAACCTGCCTGGCCTGCAGAAGAGGCTGGGCTACCTGCAGGACCTTGGCATCAACATGCTGCACGTAATGCCGATCCTGGATTGCCCGAAAGGCAAGAGTGACGGCGGCTATGCCGTGCGTGATTTCAGGAAAATCAATCCCGAAATCGGCACCCTCAAAGAACTGGACGATCTCATCAGGAACATGAAGAAGCGCGGCATGCTGCTGGCACTGGACGTTGTCGCCAACCACACTTCCAACGAGCATGAATGGGCCCTCAAGGCGCGCGCCGGCGACAAGACCTATCAGGACTATTACCACGTGTTCGATAACCGCGAGACGCCGGACATGTATGAAGAAACCATGCCCGAAGTCTTCCCCGAAACCTCACCCGGCAATTTCACCTGGGATGAAGAGATGGGCAAATGGGTGATGACAGTTTTCAATGATTTCCAGTGGGATCTCAACTACAAAAACCCGGCCGTCCTCATCGAGATGGTCGATATCATCCTGTTCTGGGCCAATCGAGGTGTCGATATCGTTCGCCTCGATGCGGTAGCGTTTCTCTGGAAAAAAATCGGCAGCACATGCCAGAACGAACGTGAAGCCCATCTCATCCTGCAACTGATGAAAGACTGCTGCCAGGTCTCGGCACCCGGCGTGCTGTTTATTGCAGAGGCCATCGTGGCGCCGATAGAAGTCATCAAGTATTTTGGTGAAGACGCCATTAACGCCAAGGAATGCGAAATCGCCTATAACGCCACATTCATGGCGCTGTTATGGGATGCTGTCGCAACCAAGAAAGCAACCCTGCTCAACCTGGGCATCAGGAGCATTCCAGACAAACTGGAACGCGCGACCTGGCTCAACTATGTGCGCTGCCACGACGATATCGGCTTGGGCTTTGATGATAACGACATCCGCCTGGCTGGCTACGAGCCCAAACTGCACCGCAAATTCCTGGTCGATTACTACACCGGACATCACAAGGCTTCACCCGCCAGGGGGATTGCCTTCGGCATCAACAAGAAGAATGGCGATGCCAGAATCGCTGGCTCACTCGCCTCACTGGCAGGGCTTGAATCCGCCATTGAGAACAATGACCCGCTTGCCATACAGGAGGCCATCGATACCATCCTGCTGTTGCACAGCATGATTCTTGCCTTTGGTGGTATCCCGCTGCTGTATTACGGCGATGCCATCGGCACCCTGAACGACATTTCCTATCTGGAAGATGAACACAAGCAACACGACAGCCGCTGGACTCACAGACCAAAATTGAACTGGAATAAGGCCGCCCGGAGGAATACGCACGGCACAATCGAGTACAAGATATTCAACGCCCTGAAGAAAATGATCGCCGTCCGCAAGGAAATCTCCGCCTTTGCCGACCATAACAATCGTGAGCTGCTGGAAGTGGACAATCCGCATCTCTTTGTCTTTTCACGCTTCGACTTCATCAACACGCAATCTCGCGTACTGGTCATCGGCAATTTCGACAATCGCCCACAAAGCCTGGATATCTCCGGCCTGTGCACAAAGGGCTTTTTTCAGCACGGACAGGTCATGGACCTCTACAGCGGCAATGCCATCAGCATCGACTGCCAACAGCTGGAAATTCCCCCACTCGGCTTCTACTGGCTGCAAACCTGAGTCTGCAAAGCAAGCCAGCCGGTTTAGTTACAAATGCAACAGGAGAATACATGGAAAATTTACTCGCCATATTCGGTCTGAGTGACCCACAGGCATTATGGGAATTGAGCAAAACCATGCTGCGGATCCTGCTCATTATCCTGGTCGCGGCCATCCTCATGAAGATCAGCAGCAAGCTGATTATCAAAATGAAACTACATCTGAAGAACCGCGCCTCCGAAGATGCCGAAGAAGTGAAGCGCATCGACACCGTAGCCCGGGTATTTCGCTACATCGCCACGATTGTCATCGCCATCATCGCCATCGTGGAAGTGCTGCATCAGCTCGGCATCTCCATCGCCCCTATACTGGCGGCCGCTGGCGTGGTCGGTGTCGCCGTCGGTTTCGGCGCTCAAAGCCTGATCAAGGATTACTTCAACGGATTTTTCATACTGCTGGAAAACCAGATCCGTCAGGGCGACGTGGTGGAGGCTGGCGGCAAGGGAGGCTTTGTCGAGGAAGTCACGCTGCGCTACATCAAAATGCGTGACTACGACGGCAACGTGCACTATGTTCCCAATGGTGGCATTACCACGGTCACCAACATGAGCCGTGGTTTCGCCTATTCGGTCATCGATATTGACGTGGCTTACCGTGAGAACGTCGATGAAGTGATGCAAATCATGCAAGCGGTAGGCGAAGACCTGCGTACCGACGACAATTTCCAGTTCAAGATCCTGGATAACATGGAAATGGCAGGAGTCGACAAACTGGGCAACTCCGCGGTAACTATCCGCTGTCGTTTTAAAGTCCTGCCGCTGGAACAATGGGGCATCAGACGGGAATTCTTCAAGCGGGTGAAAGCTGTGTTCGACCAGCGTGGCATCGAGATTCCCTATCCGCACCTGACCATCTACCCAGGCCAGGACAAGAATGGTTCAGCGCCTGCCCTTAACATTACCGGGGTTGAAAAACCACAAGTCAGTCACCCGGCTACAGGCTGAACACTATGCGCCACTGATCAACGCCCACGTTTTACTTGGTTAAAGTCGGGTCATACATGACCCAGCAATTCTTGCCCTTGTCTTTCGCCTCATACATAGCACTGTCAGCGTGGCTAAGCAGGCTATCGGCATCCTTGCCATGTGCCGGAAAAATCGCGACGCCGATACTGCTGGAAACACTGGCTCGCTTCTTACCCAGCGCAAAAGGCTGATTAAGCGCCTGCAGTATCTTGTTAGCCACCCCATCAACTGCCAACGCATTCTCCAGATTGCTCAGCACTATCGTGAATTCATCCCCGCCAAGCCTGGCCGAGATATCAGATTCACGTATACAAGCTTCCAGCCTCTGGCTGACCTGTATCAACAGTTCATCGCCTGCCTTGTGACCAAACTCATCATTCACTTCCTTGAAGCCGTCGAGGTCAATGAACATCACGGCAAAGGTCTGTTTGGCGCGTGCCGCACGCTTGACCTCTGCCGACAATCGGTCAAAAAACATCCTTCTGTTCGGTAATGCCGTCAACGTATCGAAGTTGGCCTGCCGCCAGATCAGTTCCTCAGACTCCTTGCGCTGCGTGATATCGGAATGCGTGCCCACCATCCTGCGCGGATTCCCTGCATTATCCCGTTCAACGACCAGCCCCCTGGTTAATACCCAGAACCAACTGCCGTCCTTGCGCTGAACACGGTACTCCATTCTGAAGCTATCGGATTTCCCATCAAGGTGATTTTGCAGTTGCCCCAATAACTCAGCGATATCTTCAGGATGAACGATAGCCCGCCATGATTCATAATGATTCGGAAACTCATAGTCCTCATAGCCCAGCATCTCTTTCCAGCGCCGGCTGAAAAACATCTCATCCGTACCGACTTTCCAATCCCAGACCCCATCACCAGAACCTTCCAGGGCAAACTTCCAGCGCTGTTCGCTATCCCGCATCGTTTTGTAGACACGATCCAGCTCATCAAGCAACTGTTTGAGCCAGTTACGCTCATGGCGCAACTCAAGCAGCTTCATCACCTGGTTGGCGAGTATCTTGAGAATGGCGAGCTCATCGCCCAGAAACGTTCGCGGCACTTTGTCCATGATGCAGAAGGTGCCGATTGCCAGGTTTTCGGAATTGCGCAAAGGCACACCGGCATAAAAGCGCACATTCGGCGCATTCAGGACCAAAGGGTTATTTGAAAAACGCCGGTCTTTCTTTGCGTCCTCAACTATCAGCGGATCGTTCAGTTCAATCGCATGCGTGCAAAACGAAATGCCACGAGGCGTTTCCCTGACATCCAGGCCTTTCGCCGCTTTAAACCATTGCCTGTGGGCATCCAGGATGGTGACCGTAGAAATCGGCACCTTGAATATCATGGAGGCCAGTTTTACGATTTCATCAAAATCGCTTTCCTGCGGCGTGTCCAGAATGCCGAGCGCCTTCACCGCCTCCAGGCGTTTTGCCTCTTGCTTATTCCAGTGGTCGCTCATCGTTCAGGCCTTGGTTAGGTTATCTGCTTAAACAGATATTTCTACGCTTAAGACTATCTTCCGAAACTTAAGTTGAGCTTAATTTTGATGCACGGGTAATTTGATGCCTTGGTAAACAGCACCTTATCTGGCAGGTTTGCTTTGCAAAAACTTTGAATCTCAGCTGGTTGCGGATTTAAGTACTTCCCGCTCCACCTGCACACTGGCATTGCCATTGCTTAGCCAGAGCTGACCGTCCTGTATCGTGCACTGCAGGGTCATTGTGCGTTGCGCCAACCCGGCCAGTGCCGCCGTACTCTCCACGGGCAGATTGATTACCGTCAGATTCTTCTGTCGCTCAAACTGTGATTTATTCTGTGCAAACCACATCTCGGCTGTACGGCCGCCATAGCAATAAACAATCACCTGGTTCGCCCGGCCGCAGGCTTTGCGAATCAAGCGCTCATCTGGGATACCGACATCGATCCACAACTCAATCGCCCCGGTTAAATCCCGTCGCCATAAATCCGCCTCTTCATCATCCGTCATGCCCTGCGCAAATTCCAGATACTCGTCGGCATGCAGGGCAAAAGCCAGCAAACGCACCAGTAAACGCTCATCGGTCTCGGAGGGGTGCTGCGCCATCGTCAGTGCATGGTCCTGATAATAATGCCGCTCCATATCCGCAATCTGCAGATTGGCCTTGAAAACAGTTGCCTTAATTGCCATAAATTCTTTCTTTATTATTTGCTCAAGGCTTCAATCGCCTTCCGGTCCTTCGCTTGCGCCCGTTTCAATTTATCAATCTCGGTAACCATTTCCTCCAGCAGAGCAAGCGCCGCCAGCAGTGAGACCTCAGCCGCTTCAGCCTTGTGAAACATCGAAGCTTCTTTCAACGCCTTTAGTGATGTGCGTAGTTCAACAAGTCTGGTTTTCATAGTTCCTTATCCTATTCCCTTGTCAGTAATGCCCTTGATTTATCGGCAGTAGTTTCAATCGCCGCCAACAGTTTCTTTTTAATTAGCAACCGCCAGAATCACTTGTGACTCAAGAACCTTCCTGGTCACTCATCCCCGGTCATGCCAAATTCGATGGGCGACTTGGTATAAAAGATATCCACTTCCTGCTCCCGCAGGCGCTGAAACAAGCGTTCGATATCCGCCTGGTTGAGCGCCATTATGACCATGACAGGCTGATCGGCCAGTTCAAAGAAGCGTGCCGAATGCATCTTTCCGTCGTGGCCAAAGCCCTGGGACGCAGCAATCAGCGTGGTGCCGGACAAGCCCAGCCTGCGCGCCTCCTGCAACAGCCACTCGCCCTGTGGCAAACCGCCGTGATGGCGATCCTGCTGAGTGAAAAACGTCAATTGATAACCTTGCATCCTCATCTCCTGATCTTTCGCCAATCCTATGCCCTGATTTTAACGGAAGTCCTGGTGTAGCGCATTGATATTAAGGGAAAACAGCCTCGTGTAGCCCATGCAAAACATATGGGCTGAAATAGATAAGCTTATCGGCGTGAATGCCCGGCTTTCACGTTGCGCATGTAACTAAAAATTGAAAGGCAGGGAACTGGCATCATGACCAGACAGTGTGGCGAGCCTGCTCACCCCGCATCCCACAGGTTCGCTACAAATGATAAGCAACAAATAAAAACGCCACCCGAAGGTGGCGTTTTTATTTGTTGGTGGAGCCGGCGGGAATCGAACCCGCGTCCGTAAGTCCTCCACAGACAGTTCTACATACTTAGCTGTGTTGTTTGATTTAACCGCACATTCACCAACGAGCAAGCAAATGTGAAGCGAGTCACCTTGGATTTAATGTTGTATTAAGTAACCCAATACAACACGAGTCTCTCTTTATGACGCTGCTGTGGTTACCCACCCGACCGAGAGACCCTTCGGTGCAGCGTCCAACCGGGATTAAGCGGCTAGAGCGTAAGTTTCGTCGTTTGCGACTATACTTGTTCTAGTTTATTTACGAGGTGACTAGGCCTCGGTATGCCCTGCACTGCT
>PHCD01000151.1 GCA_002842135.1 Betaproteobacteria bacterium HGW-Betaproteobacteria-8
AGGTTGCGCTCTACCAACTGAGCTATTCCCGCGTGAAGAAGGCAGCATTTTAGCGATTTTAAAGAAGGTGTCAAGGCTGATTTGCGCTTATTTTTTAGCTCGCATCTGAGGCCAGGCGGCCTTCAGGTAGTAAGCCATTGACAGCAATGTCAAAAACGCCGCGACATAAATTAAAAGCTCACCAAAAAATTTTATATCGACAGGGCCGATCGGGTCGAAATACAGCAAAAAAAGTATCGCTATCATCTGAACCGCAGTTTTGATTTTGCCCAGGCTCGCCACCGCTACACTGCTACGCTCGCCAATCCCGGCCATCCATTCACGCAATGCGCTGATGGCGATTTCACGGCCGATGATGATAAGCGCAATAACTGCGCCCGTGCGCTCAAGCTCCACCAGCACGATCAATGCTGCCGCCACCATCAGCTTGTCCGCGACCGGGTCAAGAAATGCCCCGAAGGCGGAGGTCTGGTTCAGCGCACGCGCAAGATAGCCATCGAACCAGTCAGTGACGGCCGCCAGCGCAAAGATCAGGGTTGCGGTGAAGTTCACCCAGTGCGGGTCAATAATATCGGCCGGCACGTAAAAAATGCCGACAAAGACCGGAATCAGAAAAATTCGCAGAAATGTCAGGCTGTTGGGAATATTCCATTTCATTTAACCAGCTCCTTATCCAAGGCAATTCTGCTCAATGCAGTTCTCCATAAATTTTTTCTGCCAGTGCCTGGCTGATGCCTTCCACTTGGGCCAATTCATCTACGCTGGCATTTTTCACGCCATCCAGCCCGCCAAATCGGGTCAGCAGTTTTTGCCTGCGCTTGGCGCCTATACCACCAATGTCCTCCAGCGAGGAGTGCATTCGCGCCTTGCCGCGTCTGGCGCGATGGCCGGTAATGGCAAAACGGTGAGCTTCATCGCGAATCTGCTGCAGCAAGTGTAACCCGGGATGGTCCTTTTTCAGGCTCACTGGCGTATCGCGGTCGGCAAAAAACATCTGCTCAAGTCCGGGTTTGCGTTCCTCGCCTTTGGCGATCCCCACCAGCAGGATATCTGACAGCCCCACCTCACGCATCACCTCAACAGCGACACCGAGCTGGCCCTTGCCGCCGTCGATAAAGATCAGGTCCGGTACCTTGCCCTCGCCCGCAGCGATTTTCTTGTAGCGTCGCGTCAGCGCATCACGCATCGCCGCATAATCGTCACCGGGCGTGATACCGCTGATGTTGTATCGCCGGTATTCCGAATTCTGCATGGCGCCCTTGTCGAAGACGACGCAGGAGGCGACCGTCGCCTCGCCCATGGTGTGGCTGATATCGAAACACTCGATGCGCTCGGTGTTCTCGCTCAAGTCCAGGGCTTCGCGCAGCGCCTGTAACCGGCCCTGCTGGCTGGCATGCAAAGTGGCGCGCTGCTGTAATGCCAGTTCTGCATTGGTCTGCGCCATTTTCATCCAAACCTTTTTGTCACCTATGGGCTTGGTATTGATACGAATGCGCCGCCCCGCCTGCTCAGTGAAAACCTCTTCCAGCGCTGCAGTTTCGATCGGCACCCCGACAAAAATCAGTGGCGGCATCTTCTGGCCGACATAATGCTGTTCAAGAAAAGCCTCGGTCAGCGATTCAATATCGCAACCGTCGGCATTTCTCGGGAAAAAACTCTTGTCACCGATATGGCGGCCGCCACGAATCATCACAAGGTTCACACAATATTCGCCTGCCTGTTGCGCACAGGCGATGATATCGGCATCACTGACATTGAAATCGCTGACGAACTGCCGCGCCTGGACCTGGCGCAAGCTCTGCATTCGGTCGCGATAGACTGTCGCCAGCTCATATTCCTGCCGTTCTGCTGCCTCCATCATCTTGGCACTGAGTTCATCCAGAATCTGCTGCTCGCGACCCTGCAGGAACAGGGTGGCATGGTTGACGTCGCGCTGGTAGTCCTCGGCCGAAATGTAATCGACACAGGGCGCCGTACAACGCTGGATCTGATACTGCAGGCAAGGCCGTGAACGGTTGGCGAACACGGTATTCTCACAGGTGCGCAAGCGGAACACCTTCTGCAGCAGTTGTATGCTTTCCCGCACCGCCACGGAGTTGGGAAAAGGCCCGAAATACTCGTTACCCTTGCGCTGTGTGCCGCGATGAAAAGCCAGCCGCGGGAACTCATCGCCGGTCAGCACGATGTAGGGATAGGACTTGTCATCGCGAAACAGCACGTTGTAACGCGGCATGAAACTCTTGATGAGGTTGTTCTCAAGC
>PHCD01000039.1 GCA_002842135.1 Betaproteobacteria bacterium HGW-Betaproteobacteria-8
CATGGACCGGAATCTCTATGAACGCGCCAACGACTGCCGCTGGTGGGCGCTGACTTCATCTTTCAGGAAAATACTGTCAAAGCCGGAAAGGACTGCAGCGGACATTCATTCCCTAGAAAAAATCCTGGCTTACATCAACGGTCTCTATACCGTATATGACAACCTGGTCATTTTTGACCGTCAAAACAAAATCCTTGCCGTCTCCAATCCTGCTTATGGGGATTGCGTCGGCACGATAATCGAGAGCGAATGGATAAGCCAGTTGAGAGGCACACGCACCACCCAGGAATACGTGGTCTCAAAATTCGAACCGAGCCCACTCTACAATAACAAGCCGACTTATGTTTACGCAGCTGCGATTCGCTCTGAAGACGACATGGGAATAGTCGGCGGAATCGGCATCGTGTTCGACAGCCAGCCGCAATTTGCCGCCATGTTGCAAGATTCATTGCCAAGAGATGCCGACGGCCACCCGATCAAGGGAAGTTTTACGCTTTATGTAGATAGCGACATGAAAATCATCTCATCCACGCTCAAGGAGTTTGAGGTAGGCAGCGAATTCACGGTACATCCCAATCTCTGCAAAATGGCGGCCGGTGAGGATGCCTTCGATATTGCGATCCATGATGGCCGCTACTATGCGGTCGGCGCATGCTCTTCTGCCGGTTATCGCGAGTACAAGGGCAGGAATGACGCCTACAAAAACCAGGTCACGGCACTGATTTTCATCCCGCTTGGCAATGCCGTGGAAATTGATGCATTGATTCAAGCCGACCAGTCCTTCCAGCACAACCAGTTCAGGCCAGGCTCAACCGGTGAGGCCAGCAAGGAGGCCAAAGAATACGCCACCTTCTATGTCGGCCAGAACTGGTTTGGCATACCTGCTGCGCAGGTAGTGCAGGCAACGGAACCCTTAAATATCAGGGCAATTCCCGATACGCCGCCTATCCTGCAAGGTGTCCTGCAATACCAGGGCAATGTCATCCCGGTCATGAATATGGCCGAAATGCTTAAAACCGAGATCAACTCCCCGCCGGAGAGCAGGCAGGTCATCATCATTCAGTCGACAGCCAATTCTCCGCAATTCGGCATTCTGGTGAGTGCACTCGGCGAAATACCGGCGATTGAGCCGGAGAAGATCAAATCCATTTCCGATATCTTCTTCTGCAAAAGCAATAGCCCTGCAGTAGGCGTCACCCGCATCTCATCGGACAACGATCAGAACGACATGCTGACCATACTCTCGGCTGAGGACCTGTGGCAGAGGGTCAATGTACTGAGGCTCGCCAGGGAAGCGGCTTAGCCAGCACTGAATCAGTGCACCCAGATGACAGCTTGCAATCATTGCAGGCTGTCATCTGCAAGGAGTTGCAACGACTGCTTTATTGTCTGTGATAGTATCGCGGCTTCCAATATTAGTACGTCTTATGCAATTTTCCCTCATCAATCAGGATGGTGCCGCCAGGCGCGGCACACTCAAACTGGCCCATGGCGAAGTACAGACGCCGGCCTTCATGCCGGTCGGCACCTATGGCTCGGTCAAATCGCTGTCGCCCAATGAAATCCGCGACATCGGCGCGCATATCATTCTTGGCAATACTTTCCACCTGTGGCTGCGGCCCGGGCTTGAGGTCATCGCCGCACACGGCGGCCTGCACCAGTTCATGAGCTGGGACGGCCCGATCCTGACCGACTCCGGCGGTTTTCAGGTCTGGAGCCTGGGCGACCTGCGCAAGATCTCGGAAGAAGGCGTGAAATTCCGCTCGCCAATCAATGGCGACAGCTGCTTCCTGACACCGGAAGAATCCATGCGCATCCAGAAAGTGCTGAATTCCGACATCGTCATGATCTTCGATGAGTGCACGCCCTACCCGGCGACACACCTGGAGGCCAATGAATCGATGCAATTGAGCCTGCGCTGGGCTGCGCGCAGCAAGGCAGCGCATCAGGGCAACCCGAACGCCTTGTTCGGCATCGTGCAAGGTGGCATGTATGAAGACCTGCGCGATGTCTCACTCAACGGCCTGGTCGATATAGGTTTTGATGGTTACGCCATCGGCGGCCTGTCGGTCGGCGAACCGAAAGAGGACATGCTGCGCATCCTGGCCCACACGGCGCCACAGATGCCGAAAGACAAGCCGCGCTACCTGATGGGTGTCGGCACGCCGGAGGACCTGGTCGCCGCCGTGGCGGAGGGCATCGACATGTTCGACTGCGTGATGCCGACCCGTAACGCACGCAACGGCTGGCTGTTCACCCGCCATGGCGACATCAAGATCAAGAATGCCCGCTACCGCAGCGATACCGGCCCGCTAGATCCCGACTGCGCTTGCTATACTTGCCGCAACTTCACCCGCGGCTACCTGCACCATCTTTACCGCCTGGGCGAGATTCTGGGCGCGCGCCTCAATACCATTCACAACCTGCATTACTACCAGGAGCTGATGGCCGGTATGCGCAGCGCCATCGAGCAAGGTGCTTTCGCCGGCTTTGTCGAGGAATTCAAGCGCCAGCGCAGCAGTCTATGCTAGAATTTTGCGATTGTTTTACTGATATTAATTCCACTTTCAGCGTTTTTGAGAAAGGTTTACCGTGTTGATTAGTTCCGCTTTTGCCGCCAATACCGCAGCCGCTGCTCCAGACTGGACCAGCTTCCTTCCACTCGTCATTATTTTCGTACTGTTCTGGTTCATGCTGATCCGTCCACAAATGAAGCAGGCCAAACAGCAGCGCGCCATGATTGCCGCCCTGCAAAAAGGTGACGAAGTTTCAGTAGCCGGTGGCATCATCGGCAAGATCACCAAGGTCACCGACGATTTCGTCGATGTTGAAATCGCGCCAGAAATCAGCATCCACGTACAGAAACACGCAGTGCAGACCCTGCTGCCCAAAGGCACCATCAAGTCCCTGTAAGCAAGCGGCATCTGCCACCTACCAACCACTAAACATTCCAGCCCCGCTGTACTAATGGAATCTACGCGAGTCGTATCATGAACCGTTATCCCTTGTGGAAATACCTGCTGGTCGCCTTCTCCCTGATTGTGGCGATCGTCTATTCCCTTCCCAACGTCTTTGGTGAAGCGCCGGCGGTGCAAATCAGCACCTCCAAAAGCAACCTGACAATCGACACTGCGCTTTTGGAACGTGTAGAGGATGGGTTGAAGCAGGAAGGCATCGCCTATGATGCGATTTTCCTGGATGAAAGCGGCATCAAGGTACGTTTCGTCAACCCGGATACCCAGATCAAGGCAAAAGACGTATTGGGGCAGATGCTGGGTAAAGATTACATCATCGCACTGAACTTGCTGTCGCAATCCCCAGCCTGGCTGACCAGCATTAATGCCCTGCCCATGTATCTGGGCCTGGACTTGCGCGGCGGCGTGCACTTCCTGCTCGAAGTCGACATGGACGCTGCGCTGACACAGGCTGCCGAACGCTATGTCGGCGATTTTCGCAGTGCTTTCCGCAAGGAAAAGATCAGCTATCAGGGCATTTCCCGCGAAGGCCAGGCCGTTCAGATTCGCTTTAACCAGGCGGAAGAGGCGAAAAAGGCGGAAAGAATTATCAGCCGCGACTACATGGACCTGACTGTCAAGGAAACCATAGAAGGCAATGAAACCGTACTGACGACCACCTTGAGTGCTGTCGCCAAAAAACGCACCCAGGATTTCGCGCTGAAGCAGAACATCCAGACCCTGCATAACCGTATCAATGAATTGGGTGTTGCCGAGCCCATCATCCAACAGCAAGGTGCAAACCGCGTCGTCGTGCAACTACCGGGCGTACAGGACACAGCCAAAGCCAAGGAGATTCTCGGCCGTACCGCCACGCTGGCCATCCGCATGGTGGACGAAGAGAAAAGCGATGCAGTGACACTGGATAAGGCGTCCAAGGGCCAGGTGCCTTTCGGTGACGAATTCTTCGTCGACCGCAACGGCCAGCCATTACTCGTGAAGAAGAATGTAGTACTGACCGGCGATTACATCACCGATGCGGGTCCAGGCATTGACCAGCAGTCCAACGACTCTGTCGTCCACGTCACGCTGGATGGCCGCGGTGCCGGCATCTTCAAGCAGGTCACCCGTGAAAACGTCGGCAAACGCATGGCGATCCTGCTGATTGAAAAAGGCGAGGCTGAAGTCATCACCGCCCCTGTCATCCGCGAAGAAATCGGCGGTGGTCGCGTCCAGATTTCAGGCATGTCCAGCATCAAGGAAGCCACGGACGTTGCCCTGCTGCTACGCGCCGGTGCACTGGCCGCGCCGATGGAAATCATCGAAGAACGTACGGTTGGGCCAAGCATGGGTGAGGAAAACATCAAACGCGGCATGAGTTCCGTGCTGTGGGGCTTTGCTGCGATTGCCATCTTCATGATCGCCTACTACATGCTGTTCGGTACAGTGTCCGTGCTGGCACTGGCCATCAACCTGCTGATGCTGGTTGCTGTCCTCTCCATGCTGCAGGCCACACTGACATTGCCCGGCCTGGCAGCAGTCGCCCTGACCCTGGGTATGGCGATTGACGCCAACGTGCTGATTAACGAACGTATCCGTGAAGAACTGCACAACGGAAACACACCTCAGGCCTCGATTCAGGCCGGTTACAGCCGTGCCTGGGACACGATTCTCGACTCCAACATCACTACGCTGATTGCCGGTATCGCCCTCTTCATGTTCGGTTCTGGCCCAGTCAAGGGCTTTGCTGTTGTTCACGTGCTGGGCATCCTGACCTCCATGTTCAGCGCCGTCGTGGTTTCACGCGCCGTGATCAACCTGATTTACGGTTATCGCCGTAAGGTCGGCAAACTGTCCATCGGCTAACCATCAAATAAACGACCCAGAATACACAGAGCAAAATTATGGAATTTTTCCGGATTAAAAAAGATATTCCCTTCATGAGCTATGGCCGCCTGACTACGGCCATCTCACTGATCACTTTCATCCTTGCCATTTACTTTCTCGCAGTAAAGGGCTTGAATCTCGGCGTTGATTTTACCGGCGGCACCATGATGGAAGTCGGCTATCCGCAGGCTGCCAATATCGAAAAAATCCGCACTGCAGTACAAAGCGTTGGACTGAGCGATGTCACCGTGCAGAACTTCGGTACCAGCCGCGATGTTCTGGTTCGCTTGCCCGTGAAGGAAGGCCTGACGACAGCCCAACTTTCAGAAGAAGTGTTCAGTGCATTGAAGCAAGCGGATAGCTCAGTCGTACTGAACCGTGTCGAGTTCGTCGGCCCCCAAGTCGGTCAGGAACTCTATGAGAATGGCGCGTTGGCCTTGTTACTGGTCAGTATCGGCATCATGCTCTACCTGTACTTCCGTTTCGAATGGCAATTTGCGCTGGCCGCGATGATCGCCAACTCCCATGACGTTGTCATCATCCTTGGCTTCTTTGCCTTCTTCCAGTGGGAGTTCAACCTGACCGTGCTGGCTGCGGTTCTTGCCGTGCTGGGTTACTCGGTCAACGAATCGGTCGTGGTGTTTGACCGTATCCGCGAAAATTTCCGCAAGATGCGCAAGGCTGCACCCAAAGAGATTATCGACAACGCGATTACCCGCACCATGTCACGCACCATCATCACCCACTTCTCCACGCAGCTGATGGTGCTGTCGATGCTGATCTTTGGTGGTGAAGTGCTGCATAACTTCTCGCTGGCACTGACTATCGGCATTTTGTTCGGTATTTATTCTTCCGTGCTGGTTGCCAGCCCTATCGTACTTTTCCTCGGTGTCTCGCGCGAGACCTTCGTGCCGCCAGAAAAGAAACCAACCGAAGAAGAAGCGCTGCCCTGAGTCCATCGCATTATCGGGCGGGGTGTCCTTGACAAAGCAGGCCATTCCGCCCGACACTAACACCGTCTCTTAACCGAACCCACCCACTTGGACCAGATCCCCATATCGATGCAGCTTGGCGCACTCGCCATGCTGCTATTCCTCTCCGCTTTTTTCTCTGTATCCGAAACCAGCCTGATGTCAGTCAACCGTTACCGGTTGCGTCATCTGGCCAAAGATGGCCATCGCGGCGCACGGCTTGCCGTCTCATTGCTCAGCAAGACCGACAAACTCCTGGGCATGATCCTGCTTTGCAACAACCTGGCCAATGCCGCTTCCGCCACACTGGTCACGGTCATCAGTATCAACCTGTTCGGCGAAGGTGAGATCGTCCTCATGTCGGCCACACTGGCCGTCACATTTGCCATTCTGGTCTTCAGTGAAATCACACCCAAAGTCTTTGCTGCGGCGCATTCCGAGAAGCTTGCCCTGTTCTGCAGCTATATCCTCTACCCCTTACTGAAACTGACTTCGCCGGTAGTCTGGTTCGTTAACCTGTTTGTACAAGGGTTACTGAGAACGCTAGGCATCAGGGTCAACTTTGCCGAAACCAGCCATCAGGTCTCGATGGAAGAGCTGCGCAGCATCGTGCTCGATGCCGGCAGCTATATCCCGAAAAAACACCGCACCATTCTGCTCAATCTGTTCGAGCTGGAAAAAATCACCGTCGACGATGTCATGATCGCGCATACGCAGATCGAATCCATCAATTTCGATGCCCCGCTGGAAGACATCCTGCAGCAGCTTTCAACCAGTCACCACACCCGGCTGCCGGTGAAGGAAGGCCCAGCCGAGGAGATCATTGGGATCCTGCACATACGCAAGGTAATGAACCAGCTGCGCGATGGCGACCTGGACATGGAGGCACTGCATGAGATCATGACTGAGCCCTACTTCGTTCCATCCGGCACGCCGCTCTATACCCAAATGCAGCAATTCCAGGAAAACCGGCAACGCATTGCCCTGGTCGTCGATGAATATGGCGAACTGAGGGGCCTGATCAGCCTGGAAGACATCCTGGAAGAAGTCATTGGCGAATTCACCACACAATCGCCTTTGCGCATGAGTTCATATCACCAGGAAGAAGATGGCAGCTGGATCGTTGATGGCAGCAGCAGCCTGCGTGACCTGAACAAAAAGCTGGGCCTCAGCTTTCCGCTTGACGGACCACGCACCATGAATGGACTCGTGCTGGAGCATTTTGAAGATATCCCCGAGCCCAACACCAGTTTCAAGATCGGCACCCACCGTCTGGAAGTTCTGCAGACCCAGGACAGAATCGTAAAAAGCGTCCGCATCTACCCATAAGTTACAGCAGCAACTCAGGGCAACTACCGGCCTCTCTACCTGTCTGATTTTCATACTTGAATTTTTTCAGATTAGGCTCAAAATAGAAGTGACATATGGCCAATACCGAGCATCAGGACAACGCATTAGCAGAAACAAGGACAGCAAAGCCCAAGCCGCCGTCCATGTACAAAGTCATTCTGTTGAATGACGATTACACGCCAATGGAATTTGTGGTGGATGTGATACAGCGATTTTTTAACAAATCGCGTGAACAAGCGACGCAGATTATGCTCAAAGTTCATACGGAAGGTGCTGGTGTATGCGGGGTTTACCCCCATGGCATTGCCGAAACCAAAATGAACCAGGTGATGAATTACGCGCAGGAACACCAGCATCCCCTGCAATGTGTCATGGAAATTGCTTAAGTTTTAGTGCAAAACAGCCGTTCCATGTTTTAACAGTCTGAACAAAGTGTAGTTTGCAGTACCCCGCAATCCAAGTTTGAATGACCAAGGTGCCCAAGATGATAGCGCAAGAATTAGAAGTCTCTCTCCACATGGCCTTTATGGACGCTCGTCAGAAGCGTCACGAGCTGATTACAGTAGAGCATCTCTTACTGGCCATGATCGACAATCCGACGGCAGCGGATGTCTTGCGTTCATGTGGTGCCAATCTCGACACACTGCGTAGTGAACTCAACAATTACATCGAGGAACATACCCCGGTTGTTGACGGCACCGAAGAAGTCGACACGCAACCGACACTTGGCTTCCAGCGCGTCATCCAGCGTGCCATCCTGCATGTGCAGTCCTCCGGCAAGAAGGAAGTCACCGGCGCCAACGTACTGGTCGCCATTTATGGCGAGAAAGATTCGCATGCGGTGTTTTTCCTGCATCAGCAAGGAGTGACACGTCTCGATGTGGTCAACTTCATCTCCCACGGTGTCGCCAAGGTCGGCGAAGACAACGCCAAACGCACTGAAACGGAGCAGGAAGCCGAAGTTGACACCTCACCAGCAGGCGCACTGGAAAGCTACACCCTTAACCTGAACCAGCAGGTCGCCGCCGGCAAGATCGACCCGCTGATTGGCCGTGCTTTGGAAATCGAACGTGTGGTCCAGACCCTGTGCCGTCGTCGCAAAAACAATCCGCTGCTGGTTGGCGAGGCTGGCGTCGGCAAGACGGCTATCGCCGAAGGCTTGGCACGTCGCATAGTCGAAGGCAATGTGCCCGAGGTGCTGGAAAACTCGGTCATCTACTCACTGGACATGGGTGCCCTGCTCGCAGGCACCAAATACCGGGGAGACTTTGAGCAACGTCTCAAAGCCGTCATGAAAAAGCTGCAGGAACAGCCTAATGCCATTCTCTTTATTGATGAGATTCATACTCTGATTGGCGCCGGTTCTGCTAGTGGCGGCACGTTGGATGCCTCCAACCTGCTCAAGCCGGCGCTGTCGAACGGCACGCTGAAATGCATAGGCGCGACAACCTACCAGGAATATCGCGGCATTTTCGAGAAAGACCATGCACTCTCCCGCCGCTTCCAGAAAGTGGACGTGACCGAGCCTAGCATCATCGAAACCGTCGAGATTCTTAAAGGCCTGAAATCGCGCTTTGAGGACCACCACAAGGTGAAATACTCAGCCAGTGCGCTTTCCACGGCTGCTGAACTATCCGCCAAATACATCAATGACCGTCATCTGCCGGACAAGGCCATCGACGTCATCGATGAGGCCGGTGCGGCACAGCGCATCCTGCCAAAATCGAAGCAGAAGAAGATTATCGGCAACAAGGAAATCGAGGACATCATCGCCAAGATTGCCCGCATCCCGCCGAAGAACATCAGCAGCGACGACCGTACCGCGCTGAAGACGCTGGATCGTGATTTGAAATCCGTCGTATTCGGTCAGGACAAGGCGATCGAGGTACTGGCCTCGGCCATCAAGATGGCACGTAGCGGCCTCGGCAGCTCGCAGAAACCGATCGGCTCCTTCCTGTTCTCCGGCCCGACCGGCGTCGGCAAGACCGAAGTGGCTCGCCAGCTGGCCTACACATTGGGCATAGAACTGATTCGCTTCGACATGTCCGAGTACATGGAGCGTCATGCCGTGTCACGCCTGATCGGCGCGCCTCCGGGCTATGTCGGCTTCGACCAGGGCGGTCTGCTGACCGAAGCCATCAGCAAGCAGCCTTACTGCGTACTGTTGCTGGACGAAATCGAAAAGGCACACCCGGATATCTTCAATATCCTGCTGCAGGTGATGGATCATGGCACCCTGACCGACAACAACGGTCGCAAAGCGGATTTCCGCAACGTCACCATCATCATGACGACCAATGCCGGGGCAGAATCCATCTCCAAGACCAGCATCGGCTTTACACAAAACAGCAGCGTGGGCGACGAGATGGGCGACATCAAACGCCTGTTCAGCCCCGAGTTCCGCAACCGCCTGGACGCCATCGTCTCATTCGCACCATTGTCTGAAGAAGTCATCATGCGCGTGGTCGATAAATTCCTCATGCAACTGGAAGATCAACTGCATGAGAAGAAAGTCGAAGTCACATTTAGCGATGCACTGAAGGCTTACCTCGGCAAGAAGGGTTTTGACCCATTGATGGGTGCACGCCCGATGGCAAGGTTGATTCAGGACACGATACGCCGCGCTCTAGCGGATGAATTGCTATTCGGCAAGCTGGTGAACGGTGGCCAGGTCGGCGTTGATATCGACCAGGACGACAACATCAAACTGACGTTTGGCGAACATTCAAAAACTGCCAAGGAAACCGCGACAGCTACCAACTAGAAACTCACTGAAGGCCTGCTACTTGCAACAGCCTGGCTCAAGCGACTTAATTGTCGCTTTGCTGCCAGGCTGTTTGTTTTTGCATGACATCATTGAACAGATTGGAAGCCAGCAGCCCAGCCAGCCACTGACGCAAACGCGGATAAGTCGCCGTCGCAAACCAGTCCGCATCCACCATGGAAAACTGGCGGATGAACGGGAATATGGCCACATCCGCCTGAGTCAGTTTATCTGACAACAAATAAGCATGTTCGGCCAGCAAAGCTTCCAGCCTGGCAAGGAATTGCTCACCCTGCTGTCGATATGCTTCCGCACTTCGCTCAGGAAAACGCGTTGCGTATTTGTACTGATCCAGCGCCCGCTTGAAGCTGCCGTCATTCTCTGCAATCAGCTCATGAAACCGGCTGTCTTCCGTCAACCAGCCATCCGGATCATTCCGGGAAAGCGCCCAGGCCATGATATCCATGCTCTCATCAATGACCTTGCCATCTGGCAGCACGAGCACAGGCACCGTGCCCTTGGGCGAAACTGCCAGCATATGGCGGGGTTTGTCCCTCAGGACGATTTCACGAATCTCGACGTCTATACCGGCATAGCGCAAAGCCATGCGCGCCCTCATCGCATAAGGGCAGCGACGGTAGGAATAGAGCATCGGCTCTGTCATTCCTGTGGTTTTTTGGTGCTGCAAGTGTTGATGCCCATCCAGGTATAGATCGGGCACCAGCGAGTAAGGCCGGTAAGGATATAGGCAAGCCCGAGCAGGCCCACCAAACGCCAGGGAGAGTCTTCGATAAAGAGTATGGCGACAAGACAAAGTCCGGCCAGAATGCGCAGCGCCCGGTCGAGTTGGCCGACATTGATTTCGCCTTTGCTAAATCTCTTTTTACCAGAACTCATCGCGCTCTCCTTATTTGAGTATGCGGCAGATATTCTTCACCAGCGCAGGGCCGCGATAGATCAGGCCACTGTAAACCTGAACCAGGCTTGCTCCGGCAGCAATCTTCTCGGCCGCATCCTCGCCCGAGAGTATGCCGCCGACACCGATAATCGGGATTCTGCCCTGCAGACGTTGTGCCAGCTGGCGTATCACCTGTGTCGATTTGTCGCGTACCGGCGCACCGGACAAACCGCCGGTTTCAGTGCCATTCTCCAGGTTTTGCACGGCATCGCGCGCCAGCGTCGTGTTGGTCGCAATCACGGCATCGAAGCCATGCTCCACAAGCAGATCGGCAATCTCGTGCACCTGCTCAAGCTCCAGGTCCGGCGCGATCTTCAACGCGACAGGCACATAGCGGCCATGTGTCTCTGCCAGTTTTTTCTGTTCCGCTTTCAACGATGCCAGCAAGCCGGAGAGCGCTTCCTTCTCCTGTAGCGCACGCAGGTTCTTGGTATTGGGTGAGGAAATGTTGACCGTGACATAACTGGCATAGGCATAGACCTTGCGCAGACATATCAGGTAATCGTCGACCGCACGCTCGTTCGGCGTATCGAAGTTCTTGCCGATATTGATGCCAAGTATGCCCTTGAATCCGGACGCCTTCACATTCTCTATCAGTTGGTCGACACCCAGATTGTTGAAACCGAAACGGTTGATGATGCCTTCCGCTTCCCTCACCCGGAACAGGCGCGGCTTGGGGTTGCCGGGCTGCGGTCGCGGCGTGACGGTACCGACTTCGATAAAGCCGAAGCCCAATGCCGCTAGACCATCAATACATGCCCCATTCTTGTCGAGCCCGGCAGCCAAACCAACTGCATTCGGAAAGGTTAGCCCCATCACCTGCCGCGGCTCACATGCCGTCGGCTTACCGAACAGGCACGAAAGCCCCAGCGTGTGAACCAGCTTGAGGCTTTTCAGCGTGAGGTCATGGGTGCGCTCAGCATCGAGCCTGAATAAAAATGGTTTGAGAACTGAGTAGATATCCATGACGGGATTTTACTGGAAAACGCAGCCTTATCGAGGCGTATTAAGTAAGCAGCAAAGGTCTCGCCAATAAAATTACAGCGCAATTTTCGGGCAGTTTGTCATTCCCCTGCTGCCATGCCGAGCAACGCAGACTAGCCAAGTGATTTCGGCGAGCACTGTTTGAAATCCGCAGTAGCTCATGGTGTGTGTGAGCTACCAGGTTGAGTTGCGCAGTCGCTTGGCTGGTCGGGTAGCACAGGGAAGTCAAAGGCCATGGCAGGGGGTGCCCTTTGCTTTGGTTACTTTCCTTTGGGCAAGCAAAGGAAAGTAACTCGCCGGTCGGGCGAGACCGACAATTAATTTCCCGATGTTCCACAAGTGGGTTGATGTAGCCTGAGTGTGCTTTGTAACAATTGAAGCTTTCAATAAATCAGTTTGGGGAGAGTAATATGTTTAACAAAATTAAAAATCAGATACTGAAGCTTATTTTTATATCTATGTGGTGGCGCAACTCAGAAAAAGCGTGTGCATCGGCAGAACTCAAAGCCTTTAACACCGTTTTTGAAGGTGAATCAAAAATAATATTTAAAGAATTTTGGAGCGAATGGGAATGGTTAGTTAAGCTAATTGCAATTGTGATCGGAATTCTTTACGGGGCTATAAAGTTTATATTGCTCATCAATCTTTAAAGTAGATAAAACTATTTGGCGCAACAAATATACCTTGCTGCGCCAAATAAATAGTTTATCCCAACTCAACCTCCACCAAGTTATCCGAGAACGTCGTCGAATGCCCCATATCGCCGAACTCGGCGGCACTGATGCAGTTCACCGTCCCGTTGTTCAGTTGCCGCCAGTAACCGAGTGTGGCGACAACAATACCGGGGTTCACATCCCGCGTGATTCTCGCTTCGCCTTCAAAAGCCCCACGGTCATTGAACACCCGGACTTTTGCCCCCTCATCAATACCGCGCATATCGGCATCCGCCGGATTGATCAACACGAACTGTTCACCCTGGCCCTTGATTTTCTCCGTCACGTTGGCATAACAGGAATTCAGGAAGCCGTGACTCTTGGGTGAGATGATACTGAGCGGATATCTGGCCGCCAACGCCGGATTGGTGTCGGACGACTCGCGTGATGGCACATAGGCTGGCAATGGATCCAGGTCTTCGCCGGGCTGGAAGCCGTCATACATCTGGCGGAAAGGTCCGGCGACGAAATTCTTGGCGCCTTCAACATAGAACATGCACTTGCCGGTAGGCGTTGGAAAGTTGCCCTGTTTGTGAGGGGCACGGTCATCCTTGGTGCCGACCTTGAGCCGCGCAAAACCGTGCTCGCGCAGAAGAGCAAGATCGATACCTTTGCAGGCTGGAGAATTCCAGTCCACGTAATTTTCCAGGCACTCGCTATCGGACCATTTGAAGTTCTCTTCCTCAAATCCTAGACGCTTGGCCAGACGGCGGAATATCTCGTTGTTGGGCAACGCCTCGCCCGGCGGTTCAACGCACTTGGTGTTGTAGGTCAGATAGAGATGTCCCCAGGACAGGACCATGTCTTCCATCTCTGCACCCATGGCGGCCGGCAGCACGATATCTGCATAGGCGGCGGTGTCGGAGATAAAATGATCGGCGACAATAGTGAACAGGTCTTCGCGCTTGAGGCCGGCAATGATCTTGTCCGTTTCCGGCGATTGTGTCACCGGATTGGTGTTCCAGACCATGAGCGATTTGATTGGTGTCTTCAGCGGCAACTCGCCGAGCAGGGCACGACCCAGTTGCAGGATGTTGATGACCGGAGTGCCTTCCGGAATAAGGTCCGGGCGGCAGATGACATCAAACTTGTAAGGGTGCTCCCATACCGGGAACTGCAATGCGCCGCCGCCAACGTGGCGCCATGCCCCAATCAGAGCTGGCAGGCAGCTGACGGCACGGATGGCCTGACTGCCGCCATAGTTGCGTTCCAGCGCAACACCCAAACGAATCGCGGCTGGTGGTGTGGTCGCATATTCGCGGGCAAACCTGCGGATATCATCGGCCGGAATGCCGGTAATCTTCTCGGCCCATTCCGGCGTACAAGTTCTGGCGCGTTCAGCCAGCTCCTTGTAGCCGACGGTATAGTTATCGACGTAATCCTGATCAACCAGACCTTCCTCGATAATGACGTGCATCATGGCCATCGCCAGCGCACCATCGGTGCCCGGCTTGGGCGCGATATGCCAGTCCGCTTCCTTGGCGGTTCTGGAAGCATAACTATCCACCACCACAACCTTGGCACCCTTCTTCTGGGCTTCCTTGACGATATGCCAGTGATGCAGATTGGTCGAGACCGAGTTGCAGGCCCAGATGACGATGTATTTGGAATGAATGAAACTCTCCGGATCGACACCTGCTGTCGGGCCTACCGTCAGTAACCAGGCTGTACAAGAACCTTCTCCGCAGAATGTGCGCTCACACACGGTGGCGCCGAGGCGATTAAAGAAGGCATCACCACCATTCAAACCATGCACCAGGCCCTGGTTGCCCAGGTAACTGACAGGCAGGATCGCTTGCGGTCCATGCTCTGCAATCAGCGCCTGCCAACGGTCGACGATGGTATCCAGCGCCTCGTCCCAGCTGATGCGCTGGAACTGCTTGCTGCCCTTCGGGCCGACTCGCTTCATCGGATACAGCAGGCGGTCCGGGTGATAGTGGCGCTTTTCGTAATCCTTGAGTTTGACGCAGAGACCGCCACGCGTCATCGGGTGGTCGGGGTTGCCCTTGACCTCGATCAGTTTACCCTGCTTGACTTTGTACACCATGGAACAGGTGTCCGGACAATCATGCGGACAGCCGCCATAAAAGCTCTGAACGTCATCTACCAACTGATTCATACACTTCTCCTGTATCAAACATTTTATTTTGTTATACAGATCAGTATAGATGAGTTTTCATCAGATGCAACCAAAAAAAGAGGCCTGAAAAGGCCTCTTTTGAACAGGGTTTTATGACTTACGCCCGTCGCCAGGTTGTGCCCTGCG
>PHCD01000152.1 GCA_002842135.1 Betaproteobacteria bacterium HGW-Betaproteobacteria-8
GGGAGCGTTTGCATCTGCTGTTTGAACGCAATCCATGGATGCTTCCCTTACGCAAGGAACTGGAGCAGTTGTATGCCGATTCCGACCGTCTGTTCTTTGCCGGAGAAGCGGAAACAGCGGATTTCGAGAGGCTATACCAATTGGGCCGTAAACTCCGGACACTGGAGTCCTGAGACGAATGATGCAAGTTCTTTCGAATCTGATGGTAGGTCAGCCATGGTATCTGCTGTGGTCCTTGCTGGCGTTATTTCCTTTGTTGATGAAGAACTACCCGGCATTCCCTTATCCGTCTCTGGCACGACTGCCGGTCGATGCGCTTTCCATATGGATAGAACGGCTCTGGCGCCTGCTGGGAGCATTGGCGATGGTTTGCATTGCCATGGGCTTGTCCGGCATTTACTGGGCGGAGAACATCGTGGAACGCGTCGGCAGTGGCGCGCATGTCATGATTGTGCTGGATAGAAGTGCCAGCATGAATGACGATTTTGCCGATCCGGCAGTTGGCGAACGTGAATCCAAGATGGCTGCCGCACGCCGTGTGCTGCAGGATTTTGTCAGTCAGGGCAGGGAAGATATGCTTGGTATGGTGACATTCAGCACCTCGCCGATTCTGGCCGCTCCACTGGGTGGCGACAGGCAAGCAGTGTTGGCCGGTTTGAGTGCGACGGAAGCCGGCGGCATGGGTTTTACGGCAGTAGCGCGCGGTCTGGGCATGGCGCTCGATTATTTCAAGGGACGACCGGTAACCGGTTCGCGCGTGGTGCTACTGGTATCGGATGGCGGTGCCTATCTTGATGCCAAGACCCAGGAGGTGTTGCGCAACATGTTTCAGCGTGAGGGCGCTTCGCTGTTCTGGCTTTATCTGCGTTCGGCCAATGGCGCCAGCCTGAAAGTCGCACCGGCAGAGGGCGATGAGGATGCTTATCCGGAATATCAGCTGCATCGCTATTTCAGTACGCTGGGTACGCCTTATCGCGCTTACGAAGCGGATAACCCGTTGGCTGTGGAACGTGCCCTGGCAGACATCGGGCGGCTGAAAAACAAGCCTGTGCGCTACTACCAGACGGCTCCCGGACGCGATCTTTCATGGTTGTTTTATCTGCTGGCCTTGCTCAGTGCGTGTGGCGTATTGGCATTACATCTGACGGAGGTGAAAAAATGGCGCAGCGCCTGAAATTATTCCAACTGATGGTATTGCTGTTCTGCCTGTCCCTGGCTGCATCGATATGGTTGATTGTCAGCCTCTATCGGGCCGGTATTTATAACGCAAATATTGAAGCGCAGTCCCTGCATGAAAGTAGCGCGGCGGACGCCTTGTTTGCCAATGCCGTTTATCAGGCAAGGCATGGTGATATGCAGCAATCGCTGGCGCTTTATGCGGAAGCTTTATCCAGGGGGTCTCACACCATTCGGAAGTCGTCGTATTTCAATTCCGGCAATCTATATCTTGCCCGCGCAAATCATTTGCTCGAAGAGCAGGGGCTGGATGCTTTCGATCAGGTTGGCCCTTTGCTTGCAATGGCCAAGGAAAGCTATCGCGAGGCCATGCGTCTTGATCCGGCATGGTCTGAGGCCAAATACAACTATGAACTGGCGCTGCGTTTGTCTCCATTGTTTGAGCTGAAGCACAGCAAGAGCGAACAAGATGAATCTGATGAGGCTGAGACGGTTGACGGATGGTCGTCGATACCCGGATTCCCGCGTGGGATGCCATGAAATTCTGGCGCCATCTTGATGGACGAGGCCGTTTATTGGCCAGTGCCTTGCTCTTGCTTTTCCTGAGTCTGCTCGAACCCAGAGCGCAGTTGCCAAGTCGCGTTTACGATTGGTATTTCGTCATTGATATCACCCAGAGCATGAATGTGCGTGATGCCGTGACAAGCGGCAACGGCATCAGCAGATTGGCGTTTGCCAAGCAGCAGATGCGTCAGGCGTTGCGTAGCCTGCCCTGCGGCTCGCGGGTGTCGCTCGGGTTGTTCACTGAGCGCAGTACGGCCAATATCCTGCATCCGCTAGAGGTCTGTGCGCATTTTGCCGCATTGGACGAAACCATAGCCAGTATCGATTGGCGCATGGCGTGGGCGGCGGATTCCTATATTGCCAATGGCGTATTCAGTGCCATAGATCAAGCTTCCAGGCTTGGCCCGGAAATGCGGCTCGCATTTTTCACGGATGGTAATCAGGCACCTGA
>PHCD01000040.1 GCA_002842135.1 Betaproteobacteria bacterium HGW-Betaproteobacteria-8
GGCCTGATAGCCTCGCTCGGTGTCGGTGAAGTCAAGGTTTACCGCAAGTTGCGCGTCGCCTTTTTCTCCACCGGCGACGAACTCGCCAGCGTCGGTCAGGAACTGCAGGCCGGACAGGTCTATGACAGCAACCGCTACACGCTCTACGGCATGCTCACCCGCCTCGGCATCGAGGTCATCGATATGGGCGTGGTGCGTGATGAACCTGAATTACTCGAGCAGGCCTTGATCGAAGCCTCTTCCAGCGCCGATGTCATACTCACCAGTGGCGGCGTCTCTGTCGGCGAAGCCGACTTCATGAAACAACTGCTGGAAAAACTGGGGCAGGTCGTCTTCTGGAAAATCGCCATGAAGCCCGGACGTCCCCTGGCTTACGGAAAGGTAGGCAATGCCCATTACTTCGGCCTGCCCGGCAACCCGGTCTCGGTCATGGTGACTTTCTATCAGTTCGTACGCGAGGCGCTGCTGGTGTTGATGGGGCAATCGGCACCTGCACCATCACCTCTGCTAAAAGCCATATGCACGGACAACATCAAAAAACTGCCGGGGCGTACCGAATTCCAGCGTGGCGCTTTGTATCTCGATCAGGATGGCGAATGGAAAGTCAGGCCAACCGGCAACCAGGGTTCCGGCATCCTGCGCTCGATGTCGGAGGCCAATTGCTTCATCGTGCTGGATGAAAGCGTCGGTAACGTCGAAGCGGGCATGCCAGTGCAGGTTCAGGTCTTGGAAGGCGTGATTTGATATAAGTCAATCACCAGGAAATATCATGAAAATCATGATGTTTTTCTGCACAAGTAAGACTACTGTTCAAATCATCTTTAAAAAAACCAATAAACCATCCATCATGAACCATCCGTTTACTTTCCGGATCCTGCCCGGCCAACTGTTGCTGGCAGGTTGCATCTGCCTCGGATTTTCGTCTTTCGCATTTGCAGAAGTTCAATTCAGCGCCGAAGAAATCGAACTACATAACGCACTTCGTCTAGCCCCTGTCGTCGTGACCGGCACCCGCAGCGAACAGAACAGCTTTGACCTGCCGATGTCGATCGATTCGGTAGAAGGCGAAACCATCCGCGAGGGGCAACTGCAGGTCAATCTCTCGGAATCCGCCGCCCGTGTGCCCGGCGTCGTCGTCAATAACCGCAACAACCCGGCGCAGGACTTGGCCATCCAGATCCGTGGCTTCGGCTCCCGCTCCACTTTCGGCGTGCGTGGCGTTCGTCTTTATGCAGATGGTATCCCCATGACCATGCCGGACGGGCAGGGCCAGACCGGCACCTTCAACCTGGATACGGCAAAACGCGTCGAATACCTGCGCGGGCCGTTCTCGGCGCTCTACGGCAACTCCTCTGGCGGCGTTGTGCAGATTTTCACCGAAGACGGCCCCGATGAGCCCACGCTCTCCGGCGGCATCACTTTCGGCAGTTATGACACACGCCGCGGCAGCATCTCCTTTGGTGGTGATAATGACGGATTCAACTATATCGTCAACGCCAACACCTATCGCAGCGATGGCTATCGCGACCAATCCGAAACCCGCCGCGACACCTTCCACGGCAAATTCAGTTTCGATCTCGGCGAAGCCACCAAGCTGACCATCGTCGCTACCGCGCTGGACCAGCCGGATAATGAAGACCCACAGGGTCTGAATGCTCAGCAACTGAAGGACGACCGCCGGCAGGCCAACCCGAATTCTTTGAAATTCGACACTCGTGTCACCCGCAGCCATGAACAGATTGGCGCTACGCTGGAACACATGCTGACCGAGAACGACACGCTACGCTTCATGACCTATTACGGTCAACGTGATAACGAGCAGTTCCAGTCCATCTCGGTTAACGGCCAGCGTAACGATCTGAGCGGTGGTGGGGTTGCCACGATAGACCGTAATTTTAGTGGTATAGATCTGCGTTGGGCACATAAGGGCCTGCTCGCAGACATGCCATACAACTTCACGGTCGGCACCAATTACGACCGCATGAAGGACGACCGGAAGGGTTACGAGAATTTTGTCGCGAACGCGGCACTGGGTAGCGTGCCTTTCGGCACAGATTGCGGGGACATTGTCGGCGGCCAGGCGGTGACATGCGGAGTCAAGGGCAATCTGCGTCGTAATGAGACCAACAAGGTCAACAACTTCGATCAGTACATGCAGGCTGCGATCGACCTCACACCACGCTGGAATTTGAGCGCAGGCGTACGCCACAGCCAGGTCAAATTCGAGAATGATGACAAATTCCTGCTGGACTCCGGCTACCAGAACACCAACCCTGACGATAGCGGGAAAGTCACCTTCCGGGAAACCACGCCAGTCATCGGCGCCATCTTCAAAGCTACCGACACCCTGAACCTGTATGCGAATGCGGGGCAAAGTTTCGAAACTCCCACCTTCGTTGAGATGGCCTATACTAGCACCGGCGGCTTCAACCTCGACCTCAAACCGGCAAAAAGCGATCAGTATGAAGTTGGTGCAAAGTGGATGGTTGGCAACTCAACACTGATCAATGGCTCGTTCTTCTTCATCGATACCAAGGATGAAATCGTTGTTCTGCAACAGTCCGGCGGGCGCACGGTCTACCAGAACGTCAAGGACAGCGAACGCAAGGGCTTTGAGCTCTCTATTGATAGCCAGTTGGCGCATGGATTCAATGCCTACTTGGCTTACACCTATCTCGATGCAGAATTCACCTCGGAATTCGAGGCCTGCCGGCCATTCAGTACCGGCCAAGTATTCTGCGACCCAGTATCCGCTACAAGTACACTGAACTCCGGAGCAGAGACCATAGGTTCTGGCGCAGACATCCCCGGCACTTACAAACACACACTGTTCGGCGAATTATCTTGGCGTCACCAACCCAGCGGCTTCTCCACTGCGATCGAAGTCAGGGGCAACAGCAAAACCAATGTCGCATTCAAACCCGAATACGGCAAGGCCAGCGGCTACGCCATCGCCTCCTGGCGCGGCGGCTTCAATCAGAAGAAAGGTGATTGGAGATTCAGCGAATTCGTCCGTGTAGAAAACCTGTTCGACAAGGAATATGTCGGATCGATACGCGTCGGCGACCTGAATGGCAATTATTATGAGCCAGCCCCGACCACCAATTGGCTGCTCGGCCTTAACGCCAGTTATCAGTTCTAATCTGCAAAGCATCAAATTAAATGTTGTGTGCGTGCAAAGTCGCACACAACATTCAAAACAAGATTAAAATCATTTCAAATTTAAGCAGTTGGTTCACCCTGAACTAACGAACTTATATCCGCTTTTCACGTCTACATCAGTTATGAGCAAGACGCTATAATGCGTTGCAAACTTTGGGGAGTACATCGTGTTTCAATCTATATCAAAAACAGCTTATCTGGCATTAGCCGGATTGATGTTTTCTTTCAGCAGCAATGCACTGGCTGAAGCCGATCCCAAGATATGGCCTGTGATCAAGGAAGCTTTTTTCGCTGACCGCCCGATTGAAGAGGTCGATTTCATTCAGCTGACCGCCCCAAAACGGGCCGAAAGTGGCGCCCAGGTGCCCTTCAGCATTGCCCTCGATCAGGACAAAGGCCATGCCAAGGCCATCAAGAAAATCTATGTGATTGTGGATGCCAACCCGATACAACTGGCAGCGACTTACAACCTGACAGAAGAACTGGGCAAGTTCAATCTCTCCACACGCATACGTCTTGAAACAGATTCTTTCGTACGTGCAGTGGGCGAGACTGCCGATGGCAAACTTTACATGGCTGCCATTCCGATCCGTGCAGCTGGCGGTTGCGGCGGCGTCATTGATGCAGATGAAACAGCAGTGCGTGCATCAGCTGGCAAGATCAAAATGAATGTGGAATCACCCGTGAGTTTTGGCAAAATGACTCCGGCCACTTTCATCATCAAGCATCCAATGAGAACAGGCCTGCAGCGTGACCTGGTTTCGCAAGGCTTTTTACCAGCCTTCTTCATCAAAAAGGCGACCTTCACATACAACGACAAGCCGGTATTCGATGTTGATCTGAATGTGGGCACCAGTGAAGACCCTTACCTGAAATTCAGTTTTGTCCCGAAGGAACCGGGGGTCCTGAAAGTCAAAGCGACTGACAATGAAGGCAAGTCCTTCACGCATGAGGTAGATGTAAAAAGCTAAAAAATAAAGGGGGCATCGCGCCCCTTTTTTGCACCCGAATTAACGCAAATGCTTAATGCAAGGACATGCGTTTCATTGTTTCATCCTTGTTGATGAATTTGTGTTTAAGGGCACCGGCGATATGCAGCAGGATAAGCAAAGCCAACGCCAACCCGACCCATTCATGCACTGCCAGAAAAACTTCGCGCACTGTCTTGTTATCCAGCCCCGGCAAGAATGCAAGACCGAACCATTTAACGCCAAATTTACTGTACAGTGCCATCAACAGGCCGCTGACCGGCATGGCAACCATCAACACATAGAGCAGCTTGTGTGCAGCATCAGCAAGTTTCCTTTCCCACGCTTTCAGCGAACTCAGCAATGCAGGAGGCTGATGGCTAAGTCGCCAGTAAACACGGAAAGCGATCAGTGCGAGCAGCGTGACGCCAATGGATTTGTGCAGGTTGAAGTAAAAGGTTCGCGGTGACACCTCTTCCGCCAGTTGCCAGGTATAGATGCCAAGGTTGAATAAATCGTAGGAACTCGATTTTGCACCCTCACGCGGCAGGCCGGTCATAAACCAGCCGAAGGCGAGCATGAAGAGTATGCCGAGGGCGATGAGCCAGTGCAGAATGACAGCAGTCTTGGTGTATCGAGTCGTAGAATTATTCATATTGGTATCCTAGCTGGTTGTTAAATGGATGTTTGTTGCAAACACCCCAGAATGATCGATTATCTATTTTGTTTTATTGTAGATGTTTCAGTATTGTAACGTTATCGACGCCGATATCTTCCGCAAGTTCCAAAGCGGGCATGAAGAGTTCGGTAGTCTGGCATGAAAAATTTAACATTTACAGAGGAATTAGTCCCATGCTGCAAGTCGTCATTGCTTTGTTCGGGCTGCTTATCATCACTTCGCAGCCACATGCCCAGCCACTCAAACTGGAAAAGGTCGCAGATGGCGTCTATGTACACCATGGCGTGCATGAAGACCTGTCAGAGGGTTATCACGGCGACATCTGCAACATCGGGTTCATCGTCGGCAGCAAAGGTATTGCCGTGATAGATAGCGGCGGCACATTCAAGGTCGGTCAGCGCTTCCGCAAAGCCATTCGTGAAGTCAGCGACCTGCCAGTGCTATACGTGATCAATACTCACGTACATCCAGACCACATCTACGGCAATGCCGCTTTCTCTCCTGACCAACCACAATTTGTCGGTCATGCAAAGCTGGCAGATGCAATGGAGCGCCGCAAAGATGCATACAACAGAATCCATCAGGAATGGCTGGGTGATGAATTTGCAGGCAGTGAGATGATTAAACCCACCCTCCCGGTAAAGGACAACCTGACCCTGGATCTGGGCAATCGCCAGCTACACCTGAGTGCGCATCCCGTCGCCCACACCAATACAGACTTGACCGTAATCGACAGCAAAACCAGCACGTTGTGGTCTGGGGATCTGTTGTTCGTCGAACGCACGCCGTCCATCGATGGTGACATCAAGGGCTGGATTTCAGTAACAGAAAGCTTGGGTCAGCTTAGCGTCAAACAGACCGTGCCCGGCCATGGCCCTGTAGTCAATGATCTGACGTCAGCGCTCAACAATCAGCATCGCTATCTGACAACGTTACTCAATGACATCCGCGCCAGCATCAAGAAAGGCGAAGTCATGGAAAGTGCCATGAATACTGCCGCCGCATCCGAAAAGGATCGTTGGGTGCTATTTGATATTGTCAATCGACGCAATGTAAACAACATCTATCCTGGCCTTGAGTGGGAGTAATTCCAGAAGCCCCTGCCGTATTAGGTCTGCCGAATCAATGATGTATAATCGCAAGCTTTGGCTTTCACCCAGCAAACAACCCGACTTTCGTAAATTTTTGTGAATACTGCCGCCATTTCTTACCCCAACTATCAAGCTGCTTATGAATCGCCGAATCATACTTTGGCTTGGGCGGTGGCTATTTCCCTTTGCCTGCATTTATTTGCCGTCTTCTATCTGCCTAATTTCCAGCACGACACCGAGAAGCCCCTGCCGCCGGTGCTGAACATCCAGATTGAAGCCCCCAAGGCCCCGGAGCCAGTGGAAAGCCCGGTAGTTGAACCCGCCCCGGAGCCGCCAAAACCCAAAGTAAAGCCAAAAATTGAACCCAAAGTGGTTCCGGTACAGAAACCGACCCCAATCGAAACTTACGAACCGGTCAACAACGAACCTGAAGTGACCGAGGAGCCGGTCTCAGCGCCTGTAATGTCTGTGGCACCCACTACAGAATCACAACCAGTGGTCACCGTACCGCCGCCACCTCCCCCACCACCTCCCGGACCGAGCCAGGCCGATCTGGATGCGGCACGCAAAAATTATGCGAACAAGCTGGCACACGCCATCGCCCAACATAAACAGTATCCGCGTGTTGCCCAGATGCGAGGTTGGCAGGGCGAGGCTCTGGTCGACCTGAAGCTGGATAGTCATGGCGCACTACTCGAATCAAGAATCGCACGCTCAAGCGGCTACGATATGCTGGATAAGCAGGCACTTGAAATGATCAAAAAAGCAGCGCCTTTTCCGTCGCCTCCAGATATCCTGAAAAGCAGCGTATTCAATATCCAGGTCCCGGTTTCATTCAAGCTGGAATAGCATTCCGTGCCCAGGCCAAAATCACTAAAAGACCTGCTACTCATCCATGAGCTGGCATTTATCCTGCTAGTTGTTCTCGCCGGTGCCGCCGGGGGTATTGGAATACACTTATGGGACCAATCCTCGCGCGAATCTCAGCGCATTAACCAACTGGTACAGGAAATTCAGCAAACGCGTGGTGATCTTTACCGCCAGATGAAAGAGTTGTTCGATGCCTATTTCCTGAATGACATAGAGGCTGAAGAAGAATACAACACCTATACAGCGTCCATAGAAGAGCATTTTGCAAAACTGCACGACCTGGCGGAAGGTGACGAGGAATTAACCGCCATCAGTGAGCTGGAAGCCAGCTATGAGTCATTCCTGATCAAGACACGTCCAATCTTTGACCGCCAACTGGTGTTCTCCAGCAGCGCGCTCGAGAAGAAACTGAATACCGACCTCGAATCGGACGTATTTGAGCGTTATGAATCGGTCTCTGCACGGGCAGAAGGCCTGCTCATCCTCAAACAAAGGGAATTGGAGCAGCGGCTCGCGGAGTCCAAACGTACTTCTACAGCACTGCTTATCATCCCGATCCTGCTGTCATCATTATTGCTACTGTTCTCCCGCTTTTTCCTTAAGCGGGCAATTGTCAAGCCGATCGAAGGCCTGGTCACAGCCACCACGCAGATCAGTGCGGGCAAACTGGCCCATAAGGCCCCGGAAACCGGTGCAGAAGAACTGGTTACACTGTCAGCCGCTATCAATCATATGGCGGACGAACTGTCCATCAGCCAGGAAGCGCTGGTACGAACGGAAAAGCAGGCGGCACAGGGTCTGCTGGTTCCCATGCTGGCACACAACATCCGCAACCCATTGGCCAGCATCCGGGCTACAGCACAAGTGGCAGACGGCAGTGAGCTCGACCCCGACACACGCGAATCGCTGCAGGGCATTATCAGTACGGTAGACCGGCTGGAACGCTGGACTGGCGCCTTGCTTGCCTACCTGCATCCATTAAGGCCACAACCCAACCAGACAAATTTAAAACAGATTATCGAAGGTGCACTGGTACCTTTACAGCAAAAATTGCGCGAAAAATCCATTGAGCTTGTGTTGCCAGACTGGGACAAGTTCGATTTACAGATTTTTACCGATGAGCATCTGCTGGAGCAGGCACTCTATAACCTGCTGCTTAACTCGATCGATGCCACCCCAAACCAAAGCAAACTTGAAATCAGGACAGAAAGCACCTCCGCCACCCTGCGCGTGCTGATTGCCGACCAAGGGCCAGGTATGCCTTTTTCACCAGACCCGACCTCACTCAGCCCCGGCCCCACCACCAAACGTTATGGCACCGGGCTCGGCATCCCATTCGTTTTCAAAGTGTGTGAAACACTCTCGGGCAAAGTCAGTTTCAACAACCGTCCAGAAGGCGGCACACTGGTTGAACTGGTTTTGCCAAGACGGATTAAAACTTCCGACATTGACGAAAATATTCGTTAAATCCCGCCAGACATGCTTGCCTAAACCGCATTTTTTAACAACAATGGTGTTGTAAATGACACGATTGAGATTATGCTAAACCAACAAGTTCCAGACTTCGAATTACCTTCTACTGGTAGCAGGACGTTTAAACTTTCAGAGCATCTCGGCAAAACCCTGGTTATCTATTTTTACCCGAAAGACTCCACCCCTGGTTGCACTTCCCAAGGCCAGCAATTTCGCGATGCCTATGCCGATTTTCAGGCCGCAGGTGCTGAGATTTTCGGCATTTCGCGCGACAGTTTGAAATCCCATGAGAATTTCAAAACCAAATTCACTTTTCCGTTCGACCTGCTGTCCGACACCGAAGAAACCGTCTGCAATCTTTTCAGCGTCATGAAGATGAAAAACATGTACGGCAAACAGGTCCGAGGCATAAAACGCAGCACTTTCATTATTGATAAACAGGGGGTTTTGATACATGAATGGCGCAAGGTAAAAGTCGATGGTCACGCAAATGAAGTGCTTCACTATATCCAATCTCTTTAATCAGGAATTCAGACAACATGAATAAAAAGCGTGACGCCAATAACAAGCTGTTTGTCCTGGACACCAATGTGCTGATGCATGATCCGTCCAGCTTGTTCCGGTTTGAAGAACATGACATCTATCTGCCGATGGTCACCCTGGAAGAACTTGATAACAACAAAAAGGGCATGACCGAAGTCGCCAGAAATGCACGTCAAGCCAGCCGGAATCTGGAAGAAATTGTAGGTGGCGCATTAAACAATCTCGAAGACGGCTGCCCACTTGCCATCAACGGCAACAAACATATCAGTGGACGTCTGTTTTTACAGACCCAGGCCGTCAGTGTCGATTTGCCCATGCTGGCAGGCGGCAAGGCAGATAACCAGATTCTCGGTGTAGTCTGGGACTTGCAGAAGAAATACCCTGACCGCCCTGTCATCCTGGTCAGCAAGGATATCAACATCCGCATCAAGGCACGCGCGATTGGCGTCCCTGCCGAAGACTACTTCAACGACAAGGTACTGGAAGACACTGAACTGCTGTACAGCGGCATGCGGGAACTGCCGGCGGATTTCTGGGATAAGCACAGCAAGGCAATGGAGTCCTGGCAGGATGCCGGCAGAATGTTCTATCGGTTAACCGGGCCGATCTGCAAGAACATGATCGTCAATGAGTTCGTCTATTATGAATATGAGCAGCCTTTCCACGCCATCGTGCGCAAGGTTGAAGGCAACACGGCAGTACTTGAGGTGGTCAAGGATTACACGCAAGCCAAGCACAATATCTGGGGTATTACCGCACGAAACCGCGAACAGAATTTTGCGCTCAACCTGCTGATGGACCCTGAGGTGGATTTCGTCACCCTGCTCGGGCAAGCCGGTACCGGCAAGACACTGCTGACCTTGGCTTCGGCGTTGACACAGACGCTGGACAAGAAAATCTACAGCGAGATCATCATGACCCGCGTTACAGTCCCGGTCGGCGAGGATATCGGTTTTCTGCCAGGTACTGAAGAAGAGAAAATGGCACCCTGGATGGGGGCGCTGGAAGACAATCTCGACGTGCTCAACAAATCCGACGAGGATGCCGGTGAGTGGGGACGCGCTGCTACACAGGATCTGATTCGTACACGGATCAAGGTCAAATCCCTGAATTTCATGCGCGGACGGACTTTCCTGCACAAGTTCCTCATCATTGATGAAGCGCAGAATCTCACTCCCAAGCAGATGAAAACACTGATCACCCGCGCCGGACCAGGCACCAAAGTGGTCTGTCTCGGCAACATCGCACAAATCGATACACCATACCTGACAGAAGGCAGCTCAGGCCTGACTTACGTCGTCGACCGCTTCAAGGGCTGGGGGCATAACGGCCATATCACGCTGGTACGTGGCGAGCGCTCGAGGTTGGCCGACTTTGCCGCCGATGTTTTGTAGCACCGCAGCCGCATAACAAATAAAAAAGCCCATGAAAATGGGCTTTTTTATTTGTTTCTGCCTGACAGCAATCCTGACAATCAGTGCAGCTTGACCTTCGCTTCCGTCCTGCGTGTAATCAACCTGGCAATGGTCTGCAGAAAGACTGTGAAAAATCCATGCAGCGCCATCAGATGCATTTTGTACAGGGACTGATACATGAAACGCGCTATCAACCCCTCGACAAACATGCTGCCGCCTGAAATGGCACCCATCAGGTTACCTACCGTTGTGTAGCGGCCCAGGTTCACCAGTGAGCCATAATCACGATAGGTGTATTCAGGAATAGGTTTTCCTGCAATGCGGCGTTTCACGGTAGTAACCAGCATGGAAGCCTGCTGGTGTGCTGCCTGCGCACGCGGTGGCACATTCTCGTCATATCCCGGCCTTGGACATGCAGCGCAATCGCCGAAAGCAAAAATATGCTCATCACGTGTCGTCTGCAAGCTGCGGTGTACCAGCAACTGGTTGATACGATTGGCTTCCAGGCCATCCAGGTTGCTCAAGAAATCCGGGGCCTTGATCCCCGCTGCCCAGACCACTAGCTCTGACGGAATAAAACGCCCGGTGTGTGTGTAAATGCCCTTCTCGGTCACCTCAGTTACCCGTTCTCCCATGTACAGATGCACCTTGAGCTTACGCAATTCCATCTCTACCGCATTGGATAATTTGGGCGGCAATGCAGGCAATATCCTGTCACTGGCTTCGATCAGCGAGATTCTGATGTCACGGTCAGGATCAATCTTGTCCAGGCCGTAAGCTGTCAATTCCCGTGTGGTGTTATGCAGCTCTGCAGCAAGCTCGACACCTGTTGCACCCGCTCCGACAATCACCACCTCCAGCTGCCCGGCGCCAACCGGTTCCACCTGTGTATGGGCACGCACCAATGCGTTATGCAAGCGACGATGGAAACGTTCTGCCTGATCTTGTGTATCCAGCGCGATCGAATGCTCTCTGGCGCCTAGAATACCAAAATCATTCGTCGTACTGCCTACCGCGATAATCAGGGTGTCGTATTTGAATGTACGACGAGGAATCATCTCGTTACCATCTTCGTCATAAAATGGCGCCACATAGACTTCCCGCTTGGCACGGTCAAGCCCATCCATACTGCCGAGACGAAATCGGAAATGATTCCAGTGTGCCTGTGCCAGATACTCCAACTCATGCTTGTCCGGATTCATACTACCTGCTGCAATTTCATGCAACAAAGGCTTCCAGACATGAGTACGCGTGCGATCAATCAGGGTGATCGCCGCCTTGCCCTTACGCCCCAGGGTTCTCCCAAGGCGGGTAGCGAGTTCCAGGCCACCAGCACCACCGCCCACGATCACCACGTGATGCAATTCAGATTCTATTTTTTTTCTTCCCATTGCTACTTGATCCAATACAAAAATTCGTTTCAGCGTTCCTACGCTTAGTTAAGCCAAGGCTTGTCACCACCACCCTGGTAAGAAGCACGCAGCCAGCCGATGATCTTCAGGATGTCATCCGTGGGGACCATTTCCGGGTTGTTCGCAACTTGCTGGTGCCAGCCCATCATACCCATATTGGTACCACCGGCAATGGTCTCAAACATACCCTTGTCTGTTGTATGCTTTGCATACTGCCAACGTTCATCGATGATGCTAGGGCCTGTCTGGCCGCCTGCATTGCCACCATGACATTGGGTGCAGGAATAATAGCCAAATTTCTTTTTACCTTCTTTGGCCGCTTCCGGGTCAGCCACATACAGCTTGGTGTAAGGGTTGATGCAAGTCTTCAGGAATTCCTTGGCCTGCGGAGTATCTGTCGCAACCGCCTTAATCGGCAAAGGGCTGCCATCCTTGGTAGATTCCAGTGCACATTGCGCACCACTGTCTGCCGATGCCGCAGCCTTTGTCTCGCTGCCTGGTGCATCCGAACCCTGGCCGCAACCAACCAGGACAAGTAAAAATGACAAACAGATCAATCCAGACTTAATTGAAACCATTGCTTCTCTCCTCATCAATAATTCTCAGCTGATTTTACCTCAAAGTGATTCAAGGACATAAAAAAACGGCCATTGTCCAAGACAATGGCCGTTTTCAATCAAAGCTGATTCAGATTACTTCAGCCAAGGCTTATCGCCACCGCCTTGGTAAGATGCGCGCAACCAGCCGATAATTTTCAGGATGTCATCGGTAGGAACCATTTCCGGGTTTTTCGCTACTTGCTGATGCCAGCCCATCATGCCCATGTTGGTACCGCCTGCGATAGTCTCAAACATGCCCTTGTCTGTGGAATGCTTAGCATATTGCCAACGGTCGTCGATAATGCTCGGGCCAGTCTGGCCGCCGGCATTGCCACCGTGACATTGAGTACAGGAATAGTAGCCAAACTTCCTTTTACCCTTCTTTGCCTGCTCTGGATCAGCTGCGTAAATCTTGGTATAAGGATTGATACATGTCGTCAAAAACTCTTTTGCTTCAGGTGTATCGCTATCCACAATCTTGATATTCAGTGGACTATTATCTTTTGTTGACACCAGATCGCACGCTGCGCTCGCTTGCAAAGGCATCAAGCCTGCAAGAGTGATCATTGAAACGAATAAGGTGGTCTTTACTGCTTTCTTGCTTAACATGTCATCTCCTCGTTTTAATACAGGCATAGAGCCGGCCGATACCTTGTCTTACAGCCAGCCCTATTCAAAGTAACGAACTTCAATTTAGTTGGTTGACGCTATTGCCTTCCAAAACTACGAAATATTACTCGTTTTTGGGGATTACGGCACCACGTTTTTTGGCTTTTTCTGCACGTTCATCAACGACAGGTACATGCGGTATTCCGTACTCGTCGAGAATCTTCAGAATATCGGCCTGACGACGATCCAGCACTTCCTGGATCATGGCCTGACGCTCCTTATCACGCTTGCGCACGCCCATGGCAATATTGAATTGCAATTTCGCCTGAGCCGGCATACCTTCGTATTCCGGTGTCGGTACAACGACGAGCGGCACGCTGGATTTCTTGGCGTAATATCCGGCAATCGGACCCCAGACGATGGCAACATCAATTTCACCAGCAACGAGGTCATCGATCAGTTTACTGGGGGGCATGGTCAGGTCGCGGAAAATACGATAAGGCTTGGCATTTGCCATTAAATCTTTATCGTTAAGCGCACTGGCAACCGGGGTCTTGTCAACCACACCGATGTTCTTGGCCTTGCGCAGGTCGGGTGAATCCCAATCGGTAATGTTGTAGCCGCTATCCTTGCGATAGACAAACGCATAGGTCGAACGGTAATAGGGTTTCGTCGTCATCAACATGTCGTTATAGGCAACTGTGCCGATAATGACGTCGCAACGGTAGGCATTCAGTGTATTGCGATAGTAGCCCAGCATGTGATGCCACCATTGGAAAGACAGCTTCTTGCCGAGGTCTTCTGCGATGAGTTCTGCAATTCTGTTCTCGAAACCTTCCTTTTTCATATTGGAGAACGGCAGGTTGTCAGCTTCAGCACAAACCTTGAATTCACTCGGATCCGGTACACGACGCGGCTCCCCACCACGACCCATATCCATATCGACATTGAACTCGTTCGTTGTTGTAGCCTCTTCCGCAGATACAGGCAGCCCGAGACTGAACAGCATAAGGAAGAGTGGAAAGTGTTTTAGTTTGGCTAGCATTGTTTCATCCTCGTCGTCATTAGCGGTCTTATTTATATTATCTTTTAAAGCAAAAAAACACCCCGCCGAAACGGGGTGTTTATAGGACACACTAACTAACGGTTAGTTCTGTAGCAAGTCTTACGACTCAATTACAGCGCAAACACGTTCAGTGCACCGCCGCCAGGAGCAGCGTTGTACTTGGTCAGTTCAGCATAACCACCGGCAGCGCCAAGAGCGTCTGTTGGGTTAGTCATACCAAGGTTCATCGCTACGCCAGCCCAACCGCCGATACCGGACAGTACGCCAACGTATTGTTTACCCTTGTGACCATAGGTGAATGCGTTACCGATCACGCCGGAACCAACTTGGAACTTCCAGAGTTCCTTACCGGATTGAGCGTCAACTGCCTTGAACCAGCGATCCAGAGTACCGTAGAACACCAGGTCGGAAGCAGTAGTCAGAGCACCACCCCATGCGGAGAACTTCTCTTTGTTGTACCAGACTTTTTTGTTGGTCATTGGGTCGTAAGCAGCAAAGCCACCCATAACACCGTCAGGACCTGGGAACATGGTCAATGTAGCACCAACCCATGGTTGACCAGCAATGTACTTGGACTCAACTGGCTCGTATGTCATACATACGTGGTTCAGTGGTGAGTAGATCAAGCCAGTGCGTGGGCTG
>PHCD01000153.1 GCA_002842135.1 Betaproteobacteria bacterium HGW-Betaproteobacteria-8
ATTACGATCTTCTTCATACCACACCTCCTTCCGTCAGCTTGGTAAAAAATACAGCGATCAATATCCTGCCGACCCTTTTTCGATGAACTCGATCCTGTAACCATCCGGGTCTTCAACAAAGGCAATGACCGTCGTGCCATGTATCATGGGGCCCGCCTCACGAACGACCTTGCCGCCAACCTGCCTGACCTGCTCACAGGCCGCATAGGCATCATCGACCTCAATCGCCACATGCCCAAAGGCGTTGCCCTTGTCGTAACTTTCACTGCCCCAGTTATAGGTCAACTCAAGCACAGTATGGTCTTTTTCATCACCATAGCCAACAAATGCCAGTGAAAATTTGCCTTCCGGATAATCATGCCTGCGCAGGAGCTTCATCTTCAGCACATCCTGATAGAACTGGATCGAACGTTCCAGATTGCCCACTCTGAGCATGGTATGCAGCATGCGCATGATGATTCCTTTAGGCTGATTGCTTGTTGGCGGTAAGATTCATGTATTTCGCATAAAGCTCTTCATGGCTTTCACGCTTGTCCGGATTGAACGGGATGCAATCGATGGGGCAAACCTGCTGACATTGCGGTTTGCTGAAGTGACCGACGCATTCGGTGCAGAGGTCGGGGTCGATCTCATAGATCTCCTGACCCTGGTATATCGCACCGTTGGGACACTCCGGCTCGCAGACATCGCAGTTGATACATTCATCGGTAATCATCAGTGCCATAGCATTACGCCTTGAGTTTCTGTTGAATCGCGGCATCGACAACCGATGGCACAAATTTGCTGATATCTCCGCCCAGAACAGCAATCTCCCGGACCAGACTGGCTGATATGAACATGTACTGCTCGGAAGGCGTGAGGAATATGGTTTCGACCTCAGGATAAAGATGGCGGTTCATGCCGGCCAACTGGAATTCATACTCAAAATCCGAGACGGCGCGCAAACCGCGAATGACGACGAGGGCGCCCTCTTCGCGGGCAAACTGCATGAGCAGTCCGGAAAAACCGGCTACACGCACATTGGGGCAATCTGCCAGTACTTCTGCCGCCAGCGCCACTCGCTCATCCAGATCGAATAGCGGCTTCTTGCCATGGCTTTTGGCCACAGCCACAACCACTTCATCGAACAGGCGCGCAGCACGACGCACCACATCCTCGTGACCGCTGGTGATGGGATCGAAGGTTCCCGGATAAATGGCTTTATTGATCATGAGCAGATTTTAGCAGGTGATAGAAAACATTGCCCGCTTTGCCATGTTTGACGACCTGCCATTGCGGCGTATCGACCAAAGCGGACTCCGCCTCGGCATAGATCACGCCATCCGGCGCGAGATGCGAAGCGAGTTCGGGCAGCAGTTTATCGAGCCAACCCTGGTTGTAAGGCGGATCAACAAAGATGACATCGAATTGCTGCTGGTCCTGGCTGAGAAAACCCATGGCATCCTGATTGAATATCTGCGCCTGCCCTGCCTGCAGGCTACGCTGATTCTCCTGCAGTGCCCGGTAGGCAGCCGGCGACTTTTCTACAAGAACCAGAGACTTGGCGCCACGCGACAAGGCCTCGAAGCCCATGGCGCCAGTACCGGCAAAAAGGTCGAGGCAGACCAGGCCGTGCATATCCTGCCCAAGCCAATTGAACACGGCCTGCCTGACACGGTCAGGGGTCGGCCGCAGACCCGGCGCATCCGGAAAGCGCAACAAGCGGCTGCGCCACTCGCCGCCGCTGATGCGTACCTGATTCGTCGCCTGACCGGAAGATTTCCTACTGCGCTGTGCCAACGATGATAGTCACCAAATTATCTGTATTGATGCGCCGATTGAATGCATCCTTGATCTGCGCCGTGGTCACCTTGTCGACTTCCTTGTTGAAATCATCAAGATAGGTCAATGGCAATTTGTAAAAGCCGATGACCGCCAGATAATCCAGTATCTTGGCATTGCTGTCCAGGCGCAGCGGAAAGCCGCCAATGATGTTTTGTTTGGCTGCTTTCAACTCGGCTTCGGTCACGCCCTTCTGCATGAAGCCATCCAGCGTATCGCGTACCACTTTCAAGGCTTCCTCGCCCTGCTCCTTCTTGGTCTGCAAGCCGATCTGGAACGGGCCTTCAACGGCCATCGGCATGAAGTAGCTGTAGACGCTGTAAACCAGGCC
>PHCD01000041.1 GCA_002842135.1 Betaproteobacteria bacterium HGW-Betaproteobacteria-8
TGAATATACGTCATGGAGACGATACACATCATTGCACCATTCATCAACGCAAATGGCGACGACTGGTGCGCAATCGACATGTATCTACGACTTCACGACGATGCGGAGGTTTTTCTGTGGTGCGAGCAAACGCCGCACGCAGATCTTGCGGCTTATCCAATCAGAAACATCAGGGCCTATCAGGGAGTAGCACCGGGTGGAGGAACACTCTATATATATGGTTCAAGCACTACAATCGGCAGTTGGTATGACCAGGTAAAATTCGAGCGCATAGTACTTATACATAACCAGTTTGATCAGGATGCATTTTACCGTAGCATGCATCGGCTTGTTCTGGATGGAAAACGCGGAGTCGAAATCAACTACGTCTCAGAGATGATCAAGGATACGATAGGCCTGCCGGGGGAGATTCATTACCCGCTGCCACACCCTGAAAGATTCAAACCTGTAGCGCAACAAAAAAGAGAAGGCAGCCTGTCCTTTACCGTCGGTCGCATCGGGGCAGACAGCATCGGCAAGCACCATTATCGTGATATCGAAATCTACCGCGAACTTTCGCAAAACGATATCCATGTAAAAATTTTTGGTGGCACCTGTCTTGCCCCGTGGCTGGGCAATCTGTCCAATATCGAGTTGCTGCCCGCTATTCCTCGTCATGAAACTCCAGAGGTACATGCCTCGCTTGACTGCTTCTACTACCGCGTTTCGGCCCATAACAAAGAAGCCTTCAGTGTCGAAGTTGCAGAAGCCATTGCCAGTGAGTTGCCCATCGTATGCTTCAACGATGGAGGTCACACGGAAATTGTTTCCGGCTATAAAAAAGGCTTCCTGTTCGAAACCAAACAGGAAGCCTTAAACCTGATCCTCAGACTCAGATCAACAAATACTAAAACGCACTAGAGTCCAATTGCATTTCCATGCAATACAGCACCAGCACCCTCATCTGCCTGAATACCATATGCATTGTAAACACCAGTACCCGTTACTGTGGGTGAACCATAATCAGTACCCACACCATTGATGGTGTAATTAATGGTAGCAGTTTCAGCCTTGGCACCCGACAATGCACCGACACCATTGAACGTACAGCCACCTCCACATATAGAACCAGTTGAGGTTCCGGAAATACTCAAATCACCAGCAGAGGTCAAACTCCCGCTACCAGAAAATGTTTCGGTATCAGTTGTTCCGAAACAACTGTTTTTCGCCGAAATATCGAATGAGTTAGATACAGTGTAATCGCCGAAATAGACGTCGAGCTCACCGTATTCGAATTTACCTTCGTTCAAGCCAGCAATTGCAGAACTATTGTCAAAATCCAATATGTAGTAACCGAGCGCACTCTGGGCAGAATATTCAGCAATCACATCCGACAAAGATTGGCCACCACCGCAGGTGTTAGTCAGCGCACACGAGGTTCCATCATCGTTGTATTGCTCATTCACAGTAAAGATAGCGTTGTCCTCGCGCTCCTGTTCCGATTCATCCTTGCCCGTTTCAGGATTGCCGCCATCAGGCCCCTTCGCCTGCAGACCAGATTCCTCATCGCTATATTGCGGCTTCTTGCCCTGTTCTGTTTCCGAACTCTGCCCCTTGAACAAAATCAGGTCGCCGAATTCGTTCTCGATGTAGATCGAACCGCCTATAACACGCGTTCGCAGCTTTTGACCTCGGTGCTCGGCCAGAAACTCGGATCCGCGAATGCCTATGGTTGCGACTGGTGTCGCCACCCGGTAAGCAGGACGGTTGTTGCGGCCGACAAGACCTGTGATTGCACGCAAGCCGCCTTCTACCAGGCGGAAGAATCCACGCTCGCTGCCATCCTGTTTGCCGTCATAGTTGTAGTTTTCCACCACGAATTCGGTGTTAGGCTGCAGGGACATATAACCACCGTCCGTGAACCTGACCTGAATACGGCCATCCGCAGTCTTGATGGTGTCACCTGAATTGATGTCTGCGCCCTTGCTCAGCGGCCGCGCCGCGCCATTGGTGTCGATTGCCGTCACGCCGCCTATTGCGAACTCGACGCGACCGGCAGCCGCCAGGGAAGTAACAGGGAACGCGGCAGAAATTGCCAGCGCAATCAGTGCCTGAGAGTTGAGTCTGAAGGATTTTCCGGTATTCATGATTGAGTTCCTCGTAACCTGTGCAAACGGCAATGGACTACCAATTGAAGTCTTTGCGGAAATTGACTGACAACACAGTACGGTCAAATTCGAAAAGCTTGATATTGGAATCGTTGTTCAGATAACTGAGTTGCGGCCGGATAGTCCAGCCGGGCATCGGCAGATACCGCAGGCCGATAGCAAAATCGAACTGGTCGTCTTCGCGCGTTTTCTGGAAGGCCGGATCTCGCTCGTCATTTTCTCTAACTTCATAACTGGCATTGGCATAAGCCACCAGTTTGTAATTCAATACGGACTGAATCGCTATGCGAGCCCCGTAAATATCGTGACTCAGAAAATCGAATGTCGAATCGTCCACATCCTCCTTGCCATAATAAGCCGTGACAAAAACGACAGGCGCCTTGTCGCCTGCGAAAGCATGCCCCCAACCAACACCACCCAATGTTCTCTGGGCATCACGCACTTTGGTATCGGGGTAATTCAAATCTGCAGCATTGGCATAGACCGTGAGTTGATTCTGGTCGTCGATTTGACGTTGCCACTGTAGTGCAACACCGTGAGATTCCCTGAAACGATTACCGTTGACGTCAAAATTGTTGCGCTGCAATGCGACAGTATAGGAGTCGATGAATTTCTTGTAGGTCAGGCCGAGACTGAAATCCACATAGCTCGGATCGAAGTCGCTCTCGTTCCAGTTGGTACGGGTACTGCCCTGCGCGGAGCCGAACAAACTCAAATTCTTCGATAGCGGCGCACGAAAAGATGCACCACCGGACAAACTGAGATATTTGCTCGATTGCTCGCGAGATGCGTTATTGAGCGTCAGATCGACCAAGCCCAAGCCGGGAATAAACGCTGAAACTGTGGAGTTTGATGTGGCGCTATTGATATTGCTATCAAAGCCCCAACCACCATCGATATAGGCGGCAAAAGTGGTAGTTTGACCGGTCGCCTTATCCACTGACAACAGATTGCGTTCAATTAACTGCGCCAGATCCGCATCGGGATTCTGACTGAGAATACTCTGGAATTCGGCGCGTGCATTTTCTGCTTCGCCACCCCTGAAATAACCTTTGGCGATCATTGCCCGGGCGTTGATATTGTCAGGCTGTTGCGCAAGGACTCGCTCCAATGCAAACACGCCTCTGGACACCTGGCCACTCTCGATGGCAGCAACCCCTAGCAAATAATCATAATCGATGTCACCGGCACGTTCTGACTCAAGCGGTTCCAGTAACTCATAAGCTGGTTTGTAATTTCTTTGCTTGATTAAGTCTGCCGCTTTACTGAGCGTTTCGTCTGCGAGAGCCAGATGAGATGTAGCAATAAAAAATAAAAAAACAAAAAACTTGTGCAAACGTTTCGTTAGCATTTAAATCATCCCCGATTTAATCATGCATCCCCTGCCTTAACTATACATAAACAAAGGATTTTTTGACAGAATCAGGTGGATTTTTTCCTACTTGTTGCATTTATGCAACAAAAACCATGCAGCCAGTCTTTTGCTTTAATACTTGGTTACTTCAACAGCCCGGCTTATTCGCCAACGATATCAGCTCCAGCCGGTGGCTTGAACATGAACGTCTGCTGATCCAGCTTGGGATTTGTTTCAAGTTTTGAGAAACGAATGCTGGTCAGATTGCCGTAACTGTCCTGCAACTCCATCTTCTCCAGTCCACTCTTGCCGAAGCCGAGCTTGACCTGATCGAAACCGCTATCCTGGTCTTTCGGCTTGGCAGTCACCCAGTCCAGCTTGTCTGCCGATTTGAAATTTTCCAGCGTGAAATTCCTTTCCACTTCCTTGCTGCCTGCCAGCAAGGCTGCCGGGCTCGAGCCAATGGCCTGGCTCATGTTGCGCACGGTCACCTGGTTAAGTTCCGGGTCGAACAACCAGATCCGCGCACCGTCTCCGACTATCTCCTGCTGATATGGACGGTCATAGTCCCAACGGAACTTGCCCGGTCTAAGCAGCTGCATGGTGCCACTGACTTCCTGCACTTTCTGGCCTCGATTATCAGTCACCACCTGCTCAAACTGGGCACGCATGGATGAGGTCTTTTCAAAAAAATCGGTCAGGCGCTCTGCACCACCGGCATGAGCAAATAAAGGCAGCGAAAGCAACAGGGCAAGAATTAATTTTGGCATTCGATATCCATAATATTTATTCAGATTTTGGAGCGAGCACTTCGCGGTTGCCATTGCTCTGCATGGCAGAAACCAAGCCTGCACGCTCCATGTCCTCAATCAGCCTGGCGGCGCGGTTGTAGCCTATACGAAGCTGACGTTGCACGGATGAAATCGAGGCACGGCGCGTTTTCAGTACAATAGCGACGGCATCATCGTAGAGCGGGTCAGCTTCACCGCCACCTTCACCGGCAGTGAATCCGTTCTCGCCATTTTCTTCCGTTGCCCCTGTAAGAATGCCTTCAATGTAATTTGGTTCACCCAGCGTCTTGAGGTAATCCACGACGCGGTGCACTTCCTGGTCGGAAACGAAGGCGCCATGTATGCGCTGCGGATTACTGGTTCCCGGCGGCTGATACAGCATATCGCCCTGCCCCAGCAACGCTTCCGCCCCCATCTGGTCGAGAATGGTGCGAGAGTCGATCTTGCTCGAAACCTGGAAGGCGATGCGGGTCGGGATGTTGGCCTTGATCAGGCCGGTAATGACATCGACCGAAGGCCGTTGTGTCGCCAGTACCAGATGGATACCGCAAGCACGCGCCTTTTGTGCCAGACGCGCAATCAGTTCTTCGACCTTTTTACCGACCACCATCATGAGGTCCGCCAGCTCATCGATTACAACGACAATAGTCGGCATTTCTTCCAATGGCTCCGGCTCGTCCGGTGTCAGCGAAAACGGATTGGGAATCCGGCTCTCGGCTTTTTCCGCTTCGCGGATCTTCTGGTTGTAGCCGGCCAGGTTGCGCACGCCGAGCACCGACATCAGCTTGTAGCGGCGTTCCATTTCCGCCACACACCAGGTCAGAGCACTTGCCGCCTGCCGCATGTCAGTCACAACCGGTGCCAACAAGTGCGGAATACCCTCATAGACCGACAGTTCCAGCATCTTGGGATCGACCAGAATCACGCGCACCTGACTGGGCTCGGCCTTATAGACCAGACTCAGGATCATGGCATTAATCGCAACGGACTTGCCGGAGCCGGTAGTACCTGCCACCAGCACGTGCGGCATCTTGGCCAAGTCGGCGACCACTGGCTTGCCCGCGATATCCTTACCCAGCGCGATAGCCAGCGGAGAATGCATATCGGCATAGACTTGCGACCCCAGAATCTCTGAGAGAAAGACGATCTGCCGCTTGGGGTTAGGGATTTCCAGACCCATGCAGGTCTTGCCGGGAATGGTTTCCACCAGACGCACGCTAACCACAGAAAGCGCGCGCGCCAGGTCCTTGACCAGATTTGTGATCTGGCTGCCCTTCACACCAGGTGCCGGCTCAAGTTCATAACGGGTAATCACAGGACCCGGCAAGGCTGTCAGCACCTTGACCTCAATACCAAAGTCCATCAATTTGCGTTCTATCAGGCGGGATGTGAACTCCAGCGTTTCGGCCGACTGCACTTCGATCTCGCCTTTGGCCTCATCCAGCAGATGCAGGGGCGGCAATGCGGTGTCCGGAATGCCCTCGAAAAGTGAAACCTGCCGTTCTTTCTGTACACGTTCGCTTTTTGGGATTTCAAGTGCCGGCGTCACTATCTCGACCGGCGGGCGATCCTCAGTCCGCTTGCGCTCACTATCCACGTATTCCTTGCGCAACTGCTCAGCCACCTTACCGGCTTTTCGATCCTGCCAGTCATGCCACTTGTTAATTGAGGTGAAATACGCCCATTCAAGAACGGCGCCAAACTTCTCTGTCATCAGGATCCAGGACCAGCCGGTGAAGAGGCTAAAACCGATGGCAAACAGCAACAAGAGAACCAGACTGGAACCAGCAAAACCAAGCAGACCCTGAAAAAACCCATCAAAAACAATACCCACCATGCCACCTCTGGCAGGCGACAAGGGCAAATCAGCAGGTAAAGCCATCAAATGGCCCGCTTCCAGCGTTGCAGAAGCCAGCAGCAACATGCCGAAACCTGCAATATTAAGGATGAGCAAGGGCTGTTCATTTGAGGCTGCCTCAAGCTTGATGTAAACCAGGCGCATGGCATAGAAGCTCAGTATTACGAACCACCAGGCAGAGAAACCGAACAGGTAGAGCAGGATGTCCGAGACCCAGGCGCCAAGTGCACCGCCTGCATTATGCACGATGGCACTGTCACTGGCGCTATGAGACCAGGACGGGTCATCACGATGATAGGTGAAGAGAATGAGAGTGAGAAAAATGCCTATCGTAACCAGCACCAGCCACCAGGCTTCACGAACCAGGCGGGCTTTTTTCGGATTAGCAACCGCCGCCGTCGGCTTGACGAGGCGTCCATTCACTGCAGTAGCTTTTTTCTGGAAAAACAAGATGGTCGAGCCCAGCACAGGTTAATTGAACGAATCGATTATAGCAGTATCAATGCCACTGACTAATAACTGTGGCAGAGTAAAATCCGCGTAAAATAAAACCCATGATTGATGACAGGTACGATTGCAGAATATGACGCTTACTGAACTTCGCTATGTAGTAGCTGTAGCCCGTGAACGCCATTTCGGCCGTGCCGCAGATGCCTGTTTCGTCAGCCAGCCCACGCTCAGTGTGGGTATCAAAAAACTGGAAGAAGAGCTGGGCGTTTCCATCTTTGAACGCGGCTCCAACGAAATCAGCCTGACGCCCGTCGGCGAACTGATTGTGGCGCAGGCGGCACGTATCCTGGAAGAAGCGGCCGGCATCAAGATCATTGCACAGCAAAGCGGCGACCCGCTAGGACACCCGCTGAGGCTGGGTGCCATCTATACCGTCGGCCCCTACCTGTTGCCGCAAATCATTCCGTTACTGCGTGAACGTGCACCTGACATGCAGTTGATCATTCAGGAGAGTTATACCGGCGATTTGCGCGAGCAACTCAAACGCGGCAAGCTCGATGTCATTATCATTTCACTACCCTTTGAAGAGCCGGGCGTGATTACCCAGTCGCTTTACGATGAACCCTTCCAGCTTGCCATGCCAGCCGATCACCCCTGGACCAGCCAAAAGAGCATAGCCCCGGAAAAACTGGGCGATGAAACCATACTGCTGCTGGGTGCCGGCCACTGTTTCCGTGACCAAGTGCTCAAAGTCTGTCCGCAACTGGGCAACACGCAAACTGCCAGCGGCATACAGCAGACACTTGAAGGTAGCTCACTGGAAACCATACGCTACATGGTCACTTCCGGCGTGGGCATGACCATCCTGCCCAGCACTGCTTGCGTACCGACACGCGAAGAGAATCGCATGCTGACATTCCGCCCTTTCAACAAACCTGCACCGGTGAGGCGCGTCGCCCTGGCCTGGCGCAAGAGCTTTCCGCGTCCCGAGGCGATTGAAGCAGTGCGGCAGGCCATTCTGCATGCCAACCTGACAGGCATCATACCGCTGGATTTACCGCCTTCTGAAAACAGTCATTGAGTCCCGGAAGGGAGTTGCAGGCTGATAGTTTTTTTACATGACTCAGATATGCACAATCAATTTGAGCTATAGATAGCCAGAACCTATGATGAATACCAATGTCACCTTAACAGGACTGTTCATTAATCAAGGAGAATAAAATGGATACTGGCATCAATGAAAAAGATCGTAAAAAAATTGCAGAAGGTTTGTCACACCTGCTGGCGGACACCTACACTTTGTATTTAAAAACCCATTATTTCCATTGGAACGTCACCGGTCCGATGTTCAACACCCTGCACCTGATGTTCGAGACCCAGTACAACGAACTGGCGTTAGCCGTAGATGCCATTGCAGAACGGATCCGTTCGCTGGATTTTTACGCTCCCGGCACCTATCGTGAATTCGCCAAACTCGCCTCAATTCCCGAGAGTGAATCCGTACCCAAGGCGCATGACATGATCAAAGAACTGGTGGCTGGCCACGAGGCAGTATGCCGCACTGCAAGATCGGTTTTTCCAGCAGTTGAAAAGGCAGCCGACGAAGCCAGTGCCGACTTGCTGACTCAGCGCCTGCAGGTACATGAAAAGACCGCGTGGATGTTGAGGAGTTTGCTTGAAAAATAATCGCAGTCTTCCGGTGGAGGCTAACGTGCGTAGCGCGTTAAATGCGACGCATAGCCGAAGCCAGAAACCTGCAAATTCTGATAGCGTCGGCCACAAAGTAAGCTGGTAAAATATCAGCTAATTTCAAGCCACAGAACATGCAGAGTAGAGAGCCTCGATCGTGAGGGCTCTGTATTTCTCTGCATTCTGTGGCTAAACCCATTATTCGACATATCCAGGAGTTACACACGTCATGTCCGCCAAGCACGCCCATCTATTAATCCTCGGCTCCGGCCCGGCTGGTTATTCAGCTGCGGTTTATGCCGCGCGCGCCAATCTCAAACCGGTTTTGATTACTGGCATCGCTCAGGGCGGCCAACTGATGACTACTACTGAAGTCGACAACTGGCCGGCCGATGCCGACGGCGTCATGGGGCCGGATCTCATGGCACGCTTCCAGAAGCATGCTGAACGCTTCAATACTGAAATGATCTTTGATCATATCCACACCACCCATCTGAACGAGAAGCCTATCCGTCTGGTTGGCGACTCCGGTGAATACACCTGCGATGCGCTGATTATTGCGACAGGCGCTTCCGCCAAATATCTGGGTATTCCTTCCGAAGAGAAGTTCTCCGGCAAGGGCGTTTCCGCTTGCGCCACCTGCGACGGCTTCTTCTATCGCAATCAGGAAGTTGCGGTCATCGGCGGCGGCAATACCGCAGTTGAAGAAGCGCTATATCTTGCCAACATCGCCAGCAAGGTGACCCTGGTGCACAGACGTGACAAGTTCAAAGCCGAGGCGATCCTGGTCGACAAACTGATGGAGCGCGTGAAGGAAGGCAAGATCGCCCTGGAAACTTTCCAGACCCTTGATGAAGTGTTGGGCGACGACTCCGGCGTTACCGGCATGCGCCTGAAACACGCAACCACAGGTGAAACAAAAGAAATCGCACTCAAGGGTGTATTCATTGCCATCGGCCATAAACCGAATACTGACATTTTTGAAGGTCAGCTGGAAATGGATGGCGGCTACATCGTCACCCAAGCTGGCCGTGAAGGCAACTTTACCGCCACCAGCGTGCCCGGCGTGTTTGCCGCGGGCGATGTGCAGGACCACATTTACCGCCAGGCCGTCACCAGCGCAGGCACAGGCTGCATGGCCGCTCTGGATGCCGAGCGTTATCTCGACAACCTGAAATAACAGGGCGTTGACTTCGTCGAGGTGTTGCAGACAAGCCTGCAATTAAAATTAGCCCTGTAAAAAAGCGTGCAGAGGAGGCAAAATACAGCCTGCTTTGTGCGCTTTTTTCATGTTTTACTGGTATTCCGAACCCATCATGGCTGAAGACATCGACAAGGAAGATGAAATCCAGCTGTTTCTCGAAGCAGTCAAGGGCGCACGCCCGCTGAAAGCCAAGCGCGTTCTGCATAAAACACCAGCGCCCAAGCCCATCCCCAAACAGTTTATCCGCGATGAACGGCAGGCGCTGGCCGATTCCTTAAGCGATGGCTATATTCCTGCGCACGAACTGGAGAGTGGCGAAGAACTCCTCTACCTGCGCGACGGTCATTCCCCTGACATTCTAAGCAAACTGCGACGCGGTCACTGGGTGGTGCAGGCCGCCATCGACTTGCATGGCCTGGTCGCCGATGAAGCCAGACTCTATGTAGCTGACTTTCTGGCAGAATGCAAAAAACGCGGGATTCGCTGCGTCCGTATCATTCACGGCAAGGGACTGGGCTCGAGGAATCGCGAACCGGTACTCAAACATAAACTGCGCAACTGGCTCATGCAAAAAGATGAGGTGATTGCCTATGCCCAGGCCAGACAGCAGGATGGCGGCAGTGGCGCCGTGATTGTGCTGTTAAAGGCTTCCTGAACCCTGGCAAGACTCAACTTAAATCTGATATCTCTGTATAAGGCAAACCGCTTCAGCCGCAATACCCTCACCACGACCGGTAAAACCGAGCTTCTCCGTTGTGGTTGCCTTGACGTTTATCGAGTCCCGCAGCAAGTTGCAGTCAGAAGATATATTCATGCACATCTGCTCGATGTAGGGTGACAGTTTGGGCGCTTGTGCCATGATAGTGGCATCGATATTGGTGACGTCGTAGTGCTTGCTGTGCAGCAGCTTGTATACCTGCCGCAGCAGTTCTCGTGAATCAATTCCCTTGTATTGCGGGTCTGTATCTGGAAAATGCTGACCGATGTCGCCGAGTGATGCCGCACCGAGCAATGCATCGCAGATAGCGTGTAACAGGACATCTGCATCTGAATGACCCTGCAGGCCTTTCTCATAAGGAATCTCGACACCACCAATAATGCAGGCGCGGCCTTCAACCAGCTGATGCACATCAAAACCATGTCCGACTCTAATCATCTCTGATCTCCTTCAGTTGTTTCAGTTTTCAGGATAGCTTCAAGCAACACCATGTCTTGCGGATAGGTAATCTTGAGATTACGCAGGTCGCCCAGCACCAGTTTCGGTTTGTATCCCAAAGCCTCTATCGCCTGCGCTTCATCGGTTGGTGCTGCGCCGCTAGCCTGCAAGGCCTTTTTCAACATGGCATAACGAAACATTTGCGGCGTTTGCGCCAGCCAGAGGTTTTCCCTGGGCTCGGTTCTGGCAACTCGTTGCGCTGCATCAGCACGCTTCAATGTATCAGCCAGCGGAATCGCCAGCAAGCCGCCAACCGGGTCATCCTGCAATTCATCCAGCAAGCGGTCCAACAGTCCGTGCGTCAGCCCCGGCCGCGCCGCATCATGTACCAGCACCCAGTCATCCTCGGCAGCATGCTTCATGCTGGCCAAACCATTCAGCACTGTCGCTGCGCGTGTTTCCCCGCCACAGCGATGCACTGTGATTTTTTCGTTGGGTTCGATAAACTGCTTTTGCCAATCGACATCTTCGGTGCTCAATACAATATTGACCGAATCAATGCGGGAGTTTTCAGTGAACAACTTGAGGGAATGTGCCACCAGCGGCATGCCGAGAAGTGGCAGATATTGCTTGGGAATATCAGAACCCATACGGCTGCCAGAGCCAGCCGCAGGGATCAGAACATGAAATTTGGCCATGCATGATTTTAGCATGCAAGGCCAAACAGAAAACCGAATCTGAATTAAGCCGTCAGTCGTCGCCGCCGGCACTTCCAGTCGGCGTAGAAGAAATTTTGTGTATGGCGAGATCAGCACCCATGTACTCATCTTCTGCGTTCAGGCGGATACCGGCAAATGCCTTGAGCCCACCATAGACGACGAATCCGCCAATCAAGGCAATGGCCACCCCGAGCAAGGTACCGGCGAGCTGAGCCGAAAAAGTCACACCACCAACGCCACCGAGACTGACCGCGCCGAAGATGCCCGCCGCAATACCGCCCCAGGCGCCGCACAAACCGTGCAAAGGCCAGACCCCCAGCACATCGTCGATCTTCCAGCGGTTCTGGGTCAAGGTGAACGCCCAGACGAACATGCCGCCTGCGATCAGGCCAGTCACCAGCGCACCAAGCGGGTGCATCAAATCAGAACCGGCACAGACAGCGACCAGGCCTGCCAATGGGCCATTATGAACAAAACCCGGGTCGTTTCTACCGGCGAGCAAGGCAGCAAGCGTGCCGCCGACCATGGCCATCAGAGAATTGACTGCCACAAGGCCAGTAATGCCTTCTATCGCCTGGGCAGACATGACGTTGAAACCGAACCAACCCACCGTGAGGATCCAAGCGCCAAGAGCCAGAAAGGGAATGTTGGAAGGCGGAAACGCATGCAAGCGGCCATCCTTGCTATAACGCCCAATACGTGCGCCCAGCAACACTACTGCAGCCAGTGCAATCCAGCCGCCCATGGCGTGGACCACTACTGAGCCGGCAAAATCATGGAACGGAGCGCCGAAACTGGTCTCTATCAGCGCCTGAATACCAAAGTTGCCGTTCCAGACGATGCCTTCATAGAAAGGATAGACAAAACCGACCAATGCGAAGGTTGCAGCCAGTTGCGGATTGAATTTTGCGCGTTCTGCGATGCCGCCGGAAACGATTGCAGGAATCGCTGCGGCAAAAGTCAGTAAAAAGAAGAACTTGACGAGATCGTAACCGTTCTTGTCCGAGAGTGCACCTGCACCCTGAAAGAAATCGACGCCATAGGCAATACTGTAGCCTATGAAAAAATAGGCAATGGTAGACATGGAAAAATCCACCATGATCTTCACCAGGGCATTCACCTGATTCTTTTTACGCACCGTACCGACTTCCAGAAAGGCAAAGCCGGCATGCATGGCAAGCACCATGATTGCGCCCAATAATATAAATAAGACATCCCCTGCTGATTGCAATGCTTCCATTTTCTGCATCTCCTCTGGAATTTTATGTGTGCCGGATTGGAGCAAGAAACGCGCCAATATTTCAATTCATTGTTTTAAATCGTATTTTAGTTATCTGCTTACTGAAGAGCGCACATAATTAGTGCGCTAAAAAATGCATGGCACAAAATTGGTGCCATTACCCTGTTTTTTAAAAATTCCCTGTTGGCAAAATCGTGCATAAAAAGCGATGATGTCACTATGACATCGGGTTTGCTGACATTTGAACTTAACCAGGACTTGGCTGGAATGCATACACTTTATTTGACCTATGAAGAAAAACTGCTCGACATGCTCATTGCCTATAGCAATGTGGAATCCTCATTACGGTTTTCTTTGACGCATGGCAGCCGCTACTTGCCGTTTGATGAAGGTGAACGTCAGGCCATGCTGGAACAACGTGCGTTTGCCCTGGCAAGACTGGCCATCGACAAGGTCATGGGAATGCAGACCCAACTCGGCGAAACTTCAAACCCTTCCTAGCCACGTAGTTCAGCAGTCCTGAAATTCAGACCACCACAAGGACGCAAGGCTTACCCTGTCTTTCCCTTCTTTTTGAAGTAAACCAGAATCGTGGTCAAAATCCAGAGCAAGGCCTTGAAAGTGTTGACTACCGGAATCAGGCTCCAGAACATATTGCCCATGATCTGGCGGCACAACACATTCTTGAAGCTCACTGTCTTGTATATAGTGGACAGGGAACACACGCCCAAAGACACAAAATAGATGATGATATATTCCGTCGGAATCATTGCCCTCTCCCAAACTTGCTCTATATTCTTATGACGCTTGAAATGACCGCAGACCCTCATCGGCATCCACCTGATGCTGATAGCGTCGATTACCGTTGCCGCAATCACACAGCCCGCTACAGATTCCACGCCAGAAATCCAGTATCGCCGCACGGCCACCACTTCAAAGACTGTGATTGAGCGGCGATATACTGGCCATGGAAAACTGTATGTTCCAGACTGGCAAAGCCTAGCATGCTTAATCACAAAATCAAGATAACAAAATCAATCCTGTTTACTTTATCAACGATTTTATGCACCATCTTCGCAAGAGTTAGTTTCTCGCCAACAGGATCGCCGCCATGTTCGAATCCGCCGAATTGGGCCATACAATTTCCAAAGCAGTCTATAAAAAAGAAGCCGACAAACTGCGCGAGGCGTTGCTGGATGTGCAGTTCGATTTGGCAGAAAGCAAGGCCTTTCCAGTGATTGTTTTGATCGGCGGGGTGGATGGCGCAGGCAAAGGCGAGGTTGCCAACCTGCTCAACGAATGGATGGATCCCCGACAAATCAGTACCTATGCCTTTGGGCCGCCAAGCCAGGAAGAATTATCCCGCCCACCGATGTGGCGCTTCTGGCGTCAGTTGCCGCCCAAGGGTGAAATCGCCATCTTCTTCGGCTCCTGGTACACCGCACCAATTATCGGCAGAGCCTATGGAGAGACGAAAAAAACCGACCTGGATAACTCGATTGAGGACATTGTACGATTCGAGCGCATGCTCACCGATGAGGGGGCGCTACTCATAAAACTCTGGTTTCATCTTTCCAAGGAAAAACAGAAAGCCCGCATCCGCACATTGCAGAAAAACCCGAAGACACGTTGGCGCGTCACTGAACGGGACATCCAGCATCTCAAGCTTTATGACAAGTTCCGCAATCTTAGCGGCCATGTCATACGGGAAACCAGCACGGCAAATGCGCCGTGGATCGTTATTGAAGGCTATGACGCCAATTACCGCAACCTGACTGCCGGCAAATACATTCATGACGCCATCAAAAAGCAGCTCAGCAATAATAAGCCC
>PHCD01000154.1 GCA_002842135.1 Betaproteobacteria bacterium HGW-Betaproteobacteria-8
AAACCATACGTGTGACTAGTCTTATTGGAGGTCAAGCATGAACGTTAAACGATTTTTCGCTGCCAATTCCCGCGAAGCCCTTGCCATGGTAAGAAAGGCATTGGGGCCGGATGCGGTGATTCTTTCCAACAAGGCGGTCAATGGCGGCAATGAGATTCTGGCCCTGGATGGCGAGGAAATGGACAACCTGGTGGCGCAGGAGTCACGCAGTTTTGGTAACGGCAGTCAGCCGCTTGCAAAACCTGCTGTTGCTGCCAATCCACAAAAAATCCTGATGGGGGAAGATGCCTTGCTGGAAGGTGGTGCCCTGTCACCGGAAGCGCTCGCAGCATTAGCCAGCCGCAAGAATCCTTTGCACGAAGCGGAGCCGGTTTTTGCAAAACCTGCTGTGACCAGGCCCATGCAGGCCGGGCCTGAGGCGCACAAGCAGTCGCCGGCTAGACAGGCAACGAGCAGCCTCCCGGCTACTTCAGTAGTTCAGTCTGGCGCTGCAACAAAACTATCGGAACAAGCAGCCCCGGAATTTGAAAAACTGATGTCGGAAGTGCGTTCCATGCGCGGCGTGATTGAGTCGCAACTGACGGAACTGGTTTGGGAGAACACTCAACGCCGCAGCCCGACCGCCTCGGTATTGCTGCGCAGGTTGCTGAGTGCAGGTTTCGGCGCCAGTTTGGCTCGTCAGATCGCAGAGAACATGCCTCAGAACCAGACTCAGGACAGTGCCTTGAACTGGGCAAAGTCCGTGCTCGAGAAAAACCTCAACACGATAGATGACGAAAGTGAGCTGCTGGATAAAGGCGGGGTATTTGCATTGATCGGCCCAACCGGCGTCGGCAAGACCACGACTACAGCCAAACTGGCTGCACGCGTTGTCATGAAACATGGCGCCTCCAAGCTGGGCCTGATCACGACCGATGCCTACCGGATTGGCGGGCATGAACAATTGCGCATCTACGGCAAGATCCTGGGCGTGATGGTGCATGCCGTGAAAGATGAAGTGGACCTGAAGATTGCGCTTGAGGAGTTGAAGGGCAAGCACACCATCCTGATTGACACCGTGGGCGTCAATCAGCGTGACGAGATGGTGACTAGGCAGATTGCCATGCTGGCGGGGGCGGGCAATCACATCAAACGCCTGTTGTGCATTAATGCGACAAGCACCGGCGAAACCCTGATGGATGTCGTCAATGCCTATCGCGGCAAAGGCCTGGCCGGTTGCATCATGACCAAGCTGGATGAAGCGGCAACGATAGGCAGTGCCCTGGATGTCATCGTGCGGGAAAAGTTGCGCCTCTACTACGTCGCCAACGGCCAGCGCGTGCCGGAAGACCTGCATGTGGCGAACAGAAAAATGCTGGTGCACCACGCATTCAAATTGAGGAAAAGTCCTGCCGGCAGGCATTTCCAGTTCCGCGATGAAGATTTGCCTTTACTGATGGCGCATGCCGCCAGAACTACAGCAAAGGAGTTGAGCCTTGGCTAATCTCTACGCAAATTACGATGACCAAGCCGATGGTTTGCGCAAGATCATGGCAGGTCCGCAGCCCAGGGTGTTTTCCGTACTGTCGGCAAGTGCCGGGTTTGATAAATCCCGCATGTTGATCAACCTGGCCGTCTCCCTGCAGCGTCAAGGCAGCGAGGTTCTGGTGATCAATGCAGATTCACGGCAATCCATGCAGGCATACGGCGTTAGTGGTTTGAACACACTGTCTGCCGTGGCGGTGGACCAGGCCAGCCTGAAAGGGGCGGTCAGGCCGGCAAGCCTGGGGTTTTCGGTAGCCCAGTTAATGACTGTCAAGCAACTGCGCAGCGGCATGGCGCAAGAAGTGAATCTCGCCTTGAATAATCTGCTGGCGGACCTGGCCCATCAGTTCGATGTGCTATTGGTCGATGCAGAACTTACCGATGAAGATACTTTGCCGTTAAGCATGCTGAACGAAGGCGAGATTGTCATTCAACTCAACAATCATCCAGATGCGATCAAGCAGGCGTATTGCCTGATCAAGCAGGTATACAACCAGCTGGGTTGCCGTTCTTTCGGGGTTCTGATGACGGATGTCCAGGCTACGGAAGCTGAGCGCCTGTTCAATCACCTGTCGCAAGTGGCGCGCCGCTATCTGTCAGTC
>PHCD01000042.1 GCA_002842135.1 Betaproteobacteria bacterium HGW-Betaproteobacteria-8
GCAACTGGTTGAAAAACTGATCGCCAAGGACTTCGGCGTGTTTCTCGACCTGAAATTCCACGATATCCCCACCACCGTGCAAAAAGCCTGCGAAGCTGCGAGCCGCCTTGGTGTCTGGATGCTCAACGTGCATGCCTCCGGCGGCACGGCCATGATGCAAGCCGCGCGTGAAGGCGTGGCGAAAAGCGGCCGTCAGCCACTGCTGATTGCCGTCACGGTGCTGACCAGCATGAACCAGTCCGCGCTGAAGGAAATCGGGGTGGAAGATGAATTGCAGAACCAGGTGCTACGCCTTGCCAGCCTGACCAAACAAGCCGGCCTCGATGGCGTGGTCTGCTCCGCGCAGGAAGCGCAATTGTTGAAGAAACAACTGGGTGCGGATTTCTGTCTGGTGACGCCTGGCATCCGCCCGAAAACCGCCAGCCTGGATGATCAATCCCGCGTCGTCACCCCCGCGCAGGCCATCGGCTGGGGCGCGGATTACCTGGTCATCGGTCGCCCAATTACACAGGCAGCCGACCCCTCGCAGGCACTGCAAGCTATTGATCAGGAACTGCGCCTGGCTTAACCGTCCCTGACCTAGTCAGCTCAATCCTGACGATTTGCTGTTAACGTTTTCAACTCCGCGCTCACCATGTCAGCCAGCTTCTCAGCCGTGCGCTTCGTCGTGTTCTGGTCAGACCATGAGCTTTCCAACTGCGCGGCACGCGCCATCATCACGTCCGCCGTCCTGATATCCACCAGCAGTATGCGCGGATAGACAAACAGATAAGTCGGCTTCAAAGCGACGCCGATCAGCAGATAATCCGCACCACTACCCTCCGCCATTTTTGCCGCCTTCGGCACATTGTCGAACAGATAGGTCGGCGACTGGTTCGCCACCGCATTCTTCAAGGCCTCGTTCACCGGCACCAACTCAACACCGTTATCTGCCAAGCGCTGCTTGTAGCTAGAAGAAAGATACGCAATGCGCTCCAGTTCCTCCGGCGCATTCGGCAAATCCGTCATGTCGTTCAGCTGATAATCCAGCACCATTACCCTTGCAATCGGTTCGGCCAGAGCGGGCGCTACAAACAAGCTTGCAACACAAAGTGATAACATGAATTTGACGATGATGCTTTTCATAGGCAAACCCCTTCAGTAATCCCGACCAGGGCGACACATTCAAGGCAGCGTCCAGGCAAATATTATATAAAAAATATATTGTTAAGACGCCCATGAGTAGCATGGGTTCAAACCTTTGCGTCTTTGCCAGCTAGGTGAATAGAAAAACATTAGACTATTGCTAAGCATCTGTTGGTGTTTATGCAGACACATCTCATTGATCTAAAAAAATCAGCACCCGCTAATTGAATAAGTTCTGCTAGTATTTCGTTGAATGTGTATTGGCAGACTTCCCGTGTTACATGAACGGGATAAGTTACATGAATGGAATAATTATTCTCGATATTGAGATGTTTCCATTTAGGAAGGCATTAAAAATGATATAGCTACCAAAACACACAGTTTCATGAAGTTCATTGGTCAGATTGTGCGTTATATTTGAACTCCACTTCACATTAAATAACTATGTCCGAGACTCTCATACGCGAGATCGCTGAGCAAATATTACGAGAAGAAATTCTTCTCAATTGGCAATTTTATTTGCTCGTGTTAGCGATGATGTTGATCGGTACTATTGCTTCCACCTTTCTTGCCTCCTACATACGTAAGCGCGCTGAATCCTATGCAACTAAGGCTGATCTTGAGCAACTAATTCTACAACTACGTGCAACGACCGAAGCCGCGGAGGAAATCAAAACCGCAATCTCCCACTCGGACTGGTCGATCAGAGAATGGAAAACTCTTCGTAGAGTTAAACTAGAAGAACTAGTTGAATCTGTCTATGCTGTCAGACCGTGGCTTAAGAAAGAAATAAATGCCTGCATATTCGATGATCCGATGGATTCAGAGGAGAATTCACCTATGTGGAAAATAGAGCTTATTTCTCATCTCTACTTTCCGGAGCTAACCGGTGAGATCAATACCCTGAAACAGACCTACTGGATTGCAGCCTATGGGGGCTTTGTATTCAGGAAATGCTGCAATCTGCCGGAACTGATGTCTCAAAGCGAAAAGTGATCTTAAGTACTGTCATACCAAAATATAAAGCGTATCAAACGAAGTTAGGAGATGCCACAACCGCAATTGAGCTTAAGGCCCCAACCATCATGAAGGAAATCGTTGGTATCTAACTAACCAACTCACCAGCCAAGCCAAGTAGGGAGGGCAAGAGCGGAGCTTGCCCACCGCAATCGCTGCTACGATAGATTTACTACTCCGCCCACTTCCCATACCCCTTAAACTGCTCAAACACCTCAGCCATTTCCTGCGGGCTCAACAAGGCAGGCTCCCCCACCTGCAACGCACGCAAATATTGCTCGCACAGCGCCTCGACCTCCACTGCTACATCGAAGGCCCGTTTCAAATCCTCGCCCAGGGCGATCATGCCATGGTTGGCGAGCAGGCAGGCACGATGGCCTTCCAATGCCTTTAATGCAGCCTCTGACAGCGCTGGCGTGCCGAACAGGGCATAGGGCGCGCAGCGGATGGTATTGCCGCCAGTGACGGCGATCATGTAATGGAAGGGCGGCACATCCTTGCGCAGACAGGCGAGCGTGGTGGCGAACATGGAATGGGTGTGGATGACGGCATTGATCTCAGGACGTTGCTTGAGGATGTTGAGGTGAAAATGCCATTCGCTGGAGGGTTTGCGCGAAGTTTTCGATTCGCCTTCCCACTCGCCTTCCATGTTCATGAACACCACATCGCTTGCCAACATGTCTTCCACATCCATGCCGGACGGCGTAATCAATAGACCACCCTCCACCCGTACACTGGCGTTGCCCGAGGCCCCGCGGTTGAGACCACATTGCACAAGCCGCTGCATGGTGGCAAGCAGCTGTTCGCGTTCTGCTTTCATAAGTGCTGGTTTCATGCCTTCCGGTTTCATGAGCTCGACTCCTTGAACATTGTTTGCAACTGACCCGGCGCACAGACGCCGCGCTCGGTGATGATGCCGGTGACCAGTCTGGCTGGTGTAACATCGAAAGCCGGGTTGGCGGCGGCGCTGCCAGCAGGGATCACCCGCACGGTTTGCACACTGCCATCGGCTGCCATGCCGGTCATATAGGCTACCTCGTCCGCATCGCGCTCCTCAATCGGAATCTCACGCAGGCCGTCTGACATGCTCCAATCTATGGTGGGTGAAGGCACCGCCGCATAGAACGGCACGCGGTTGTCGAAGGCGGCCAGCGCTTTCAGGTAGGTGCCGATCTTGTTGCAGACATCGCCGGTGGCCGTCACGCGGTCTGCACCGACGATAACGCAATCGACCCGGCCGTGCTGCATCAGGTGGCCGCCGGCGTTGTCGCTAATCACTGTGTGCGGCACGCCGTGCTGCGCCAGTTCCCAGGCGGTAAGGCTGGCGCCCTGATTGCGCGGACGGGTTTCATCGACCCAGACATGCAGCGGGATGCCGGCATCGTGCGCGGCATAAACCGGCGACAGTGCGGTGCCCCAATCCACGGTCGCCAGCCAACCGGCGTTGCAGTGGGTGAGGATATTGAGCGGCCTTTTCAGAGGCGCTGCGATTGCTTGCAGCAGTTTCAGGCCATGCTCGCCGATAGCCTGATTCAGGCGAACATCTTCATCGCAGATGGCGGCAGCTTCCCGCATGGCGGCGGCATGGCGTTGCCCTGGCAACAGCGGTTGCAGGCAATGCAACATACGCTGCACCGCCCACGCCAGGTTGACTGCCGTCGGCCGGCTAGCCAGCAACTCGGCAGCAGCCCGGTCCAGGTTGTCATCGCTGCCTTCCGCACGCATCGCCAGCGCCATGCCGTAAGCCGCTGCCGCACCGATCAGCGGTGCGCCACGCAGCTGCATGCTTTTTATGGCATGCGCCATGGCCGAAACGTTATCCAGACGCAGCGTGTGAAAACGGTGCGGCAACTGTGACTGGTCAATAATATGAACCGCTTCGTCTGCGCCGACCCATATCGTACGGAAATGCTGCCCTTCAACCTTCATTCGCCTGCTACCTCAAGATTCTCTTTACCAAACAATCTGCCATCAAAAACTGACTTGAATCAGACATATTTCATGACTAACCTGGCCCAAACGCTGTCAGGCCGGGCCACCGTGAATACTGGTGAACTCTGCAACCATCGCGACTTCATGGGTATCCACAAAAACTGTGGATAACTTTGTGGATTGCTGTGACTTAAAAATGTAACTCACCAATCCATAACGATTTTTTCCAATCGCCTATTTTTTAATCTTGTGTTTTTATCTTTTAAATTCAATAACTTATCGTATGTTATTGGATTATTAACATTTTTTAACAAATGTTAATGTGACACATGAGCTGATGTGTATAAGTAGGCCAGTTTCGGCAACGCCTGCAGGGCATTTTTGCTAGTAATATCAGCCAGTTCAGCGATATCGACCTGCCGAATGCCGGCCAACACCTGCGCAATTCGACTTAACTGCCCCGGGCTATTGCGCCCTCCGTGACCCATCCATTCCGGTGGCATGTCGGGGGAATCCGTCTCCAGCACCATGGCATCCAGCGGCAAATGCCCGGCCAGGTGGCGCAGTTTTGTTGCACGCGGATAAGTCATGGCGCCGCCAAAACCCAGTTTGAAGCCGAGCTTGATGAACTCTTGCGCCTGCTGTTCGCTGCCGTTGAAAGCATGCGCAATGCCGCCGCTCAGTTTGAAGGTACGCAGGTGTTTGAGTATGGTGTCGATGGAGCGCCGCACATGCAGGATCACCGGCAGGTCAAACGCCTTGGCCAGCTTTAACTGTTCTACAAAGAAAAATTCCTGCAGTTCGCGGTCATAGCCTTCAACAAAAAAATCCAGGCCGATCTCGCCGATGGCAACCACCCGTGGGTTTTCCAGCAAGGTCTTGAGTTCTTGCAGATGCTGCGGCGTGGATTGTTCGACATACATGGGATGAATGCCCAGCGCACAGGCACAGCACGCATGTTGTTCAGCGAGCGCTTGCACCAATGCGAAATTGTCGCGATGTACAGCTGGCACCACCATCATGCCCACGCCCTGCCCTAGCGCAGACTGGATTACCTGCGCCCGGTCCGGATCAAATTCGGCGGCATCCAGATGACAATGTGTATCGATCAGCATAACTCAACGCCGACGCTTCGCCCTCAAGCGGATATCCTCACCTACCCGGTCCATGCTCAGTATTTCCAGCTCGATACGCTGCGACATCTCTTCCATGGATGGCAGGGCAAACATGCCGCGCGCTTCGCTGCCCATCAGTAGCGGGGCATAATAGAAAAGATACTCGTCAATCAGGTCAGCCTCTTGCAAGGCGCCATTCAGGCCCTGACCGGCCTCTACCAGCACTTCATTGATTTCCAGTCCGGCCAGATGCTGCATCAGTTTTCTCAGGTCCCCCCGGCCGCTATTATCCGGCAGGCAAACCAGGCTGGCACCGGCTGATTCCAGAGCCTGCGCCTTGCCTGCTGCATCCACCGCATAAGCCACCAGCGTGTTGCCGCCTTCGAGGATTCTGGCATCGGGCGAAATACCCAAACGGCTATCGACCACGACACGCAGCGGCTGCCTGCCGGACTTAATGTCCAACAGGTCCTGCCGACGCACGTTCATTTGCGGGTTATCCGACAGCACCGTGCCGACCCCGGTAAGAATGGCACAGGAGCGGGCACGCCAATGCTGCACATCGGCCCTGGCGGCTTCCCCGGTGATCCACTGGCTGACACCATTGGCCAGCGCAGTACGGCCGTCCAGGCTAGCGGCGATCTTGCTGCGCACGAAAGGCAGGCCGCGCGTCATTCTTGAGATAAAACCCGGATTCAGCGCGCGCGCCTCGGCCTCAAGCAGGCCGGACGCCACCTCGATGCCGTGTTTTCTCAGGTTGGCCAGGCCAGCACCTGCGACCCGGGCATTAGGGTCCTGCATCGCGGCAAACACGCGTTTAACACCGGCTGCAATCAGGGCATCCGCACATGGCGGCGTGCGCCCGTGATGGCTGCATGGCTCAAGCGTGACATAAACGTCTGCACCGCTGGCCTGTTCCCCCGCCTCGCGCAAGGCATGCACCTCGGCATGCGGCTCACCGGTCCGCAGATGCGCACCGCGACCGACCACCACGCTATCCTTGACGATAACGCAGCCTACGCGCGGATTGGGCATGCAGGTATACAAGCCCTGCCCGGCCAACGCCAAAGCCTGCTCCATGTAGTTGTAGTCGTGTTCGTTCAGCATGATTGTTAGTGTTGGACGATACGGCTGCGTATCAGCCTGTCCTGTTCATCGAAATAGAGGCGAAGTCCATGTTCGCGCCAGAGGCAATATCCGAGTTCGTACTCGATCTGGCCGTGGTCTTCCCAAGTCGGCCGCCCAAGCAGGATGGTGGCGATGTTGCGGGGCATGCCGCGCAGCAGGACGCGCTGTTTGAGGTCGAAGGCCATGTCACCGCGATAACAGGGTTTATCGGCACTTGGCTGGACGGTGATCCATTGCACCTGGTCGAAGCGGCTGTCGCCAAAGACAAAATAATCCTTCATGGCCCACCAGCCGAAAAACATGACGGAGATGATAAACACCAGAATGAAGAAAACCAGGCTGAGGATTTTGATCGCTTTCATAATGGCTGCCAAGTCAGAGCCGAACTCAGTTGGCCTGGGCCTTATCTGTGCTGCGCCGTTGCGGCGAGCCTTCATGTTGATCCTGTTCGAGCTTGTCCTGCTCAAGCTTATCCAGGTCGCGCTTGTCCAGGTCACGAATCACGTCATGGAAATCATCGACATCCTGGAAGCTACGATAGACCGAAGCAAAACGGATATAAGCCACCTTGTCCATCAACCGCAGTTCCTGCATGACAATCTCGCCCAGGCTGCGCGCCATGATCTCACGCTCGCCCTGCCCCAGGATTTTTTGCACGATATGCTCAATGGCACGGTCGACATACTCGGTAGGCACCGGCCTTTTGTGCAGGGCGCGGGTGAAGGAAAGGCGCAGTTTGTCGCGACTGAACTCCTCGCGGCTGCCGTTCTGTTTGACGACCTGCGGCAGGTGCAGTTCTGCCGTCTCGTAGGTGGTAAAGCGCTTGTCGCAATCGGCGCAACGCCTGCGGCGACGGATTGAGTTACCCTCTTCATTGACCCGCGAGTCTATGACCTGGGTATCGTCGGCACCGCAAAAAGGACATCTCATATCAGGCTTTGCTCCTTGCTTGCTGGCATTCAGATGCCATGCGTTTGCATGTCTTGTTGCATGTCCAGTTCCAAAAGCAGCGCTGTCTTCCGCTCACGCTTGACCTGCAGCCAGTGACTGCCGTGCAGCGCACCTTCCAGGGCATAAAGCAGGTTCAGGCTGGGGTTGACGCCCAGCGCCTGCACCAGCAGATAAGCCTTGATAGCACCCATGGCCTGCAAATCTGCCAGCGTGTGCATCCCTGCACGCTCAAGCCAGCCCGCGCTTACCTTGCCCAGGTTCTGCAATTCCGCCACCGGCGTATCCGCCGCCAGCAGCGCATGCACCTGGCCGCAAGCCGGGCAAGTCATAGATGTTTATCGGCCGTAAACCGGAAAACGTGAGGTCAGCACCTTCACTTTTTCCCGGGTTGCTGCAATCACTTCCTCATCGCCCGGATTGTCCAGCATGTCGGCAATCAGATGCGCGACCTGCTTCGCTTCTTCTTCCTTGAGGCCGCGCGTAGTGATTGCTGGCGAACCGATACGGATACCGGAAGTGACAAACGGGCTTTCCGGATCGTTCGGGATCGCGTTCTTGTTGACGGTGATGTGTGACTGACCCAGCAAGGCGTCGGCAGCTTTACCGGTCAGGCCTTTGGGACGCAGGTCAACGAGGAACACGTGTGATTCGGTACGGCCGGAGATAATGCGTACGCCGCGCGCAGCCAATGTTTCGGCCATGGCTTTCGCATTCTTGATAACCTGTTCCTGGTATTCCTTGAATTCCGGCTGGAAAGCTTCAAGGAAAGCGACTGCCTTACCGGCAATCACATGCATCAGCGGGCCGCCCTGCAGGCTTGGGAACACGTTTGAATTCAGGGATTTTTCGAACTCAGCCTTGGCCAGAATGATGCCGCCGCGAGGACCGCGCAAAGTCTTGTGCGTGGTGGAGGTAACGAAGTCGGCATGCGGCACCGGGTTAGGGTAAACGCCAGCAGCAATCAAGCCGGAGTAGTGCGCCATATCGACCATGAAATAGGCGCCGACGCGCTTGGCGATCTCTGCCATACGCTCCCAGTCGAAACGCAGGGCATAGGCACTGGCGCCACCGATCAGCAACTTCGGCTTGGTTTCAATGGCGATGCGCTCCATCTCATCGTAGTCGATCTCTTCTTTTTCATTGAGGCCATAAGCCACAATGTTGAAAAGCTTGCCTGACAGGTTGGCTGGAGAACCGTGCGTCAAATGACCGCCATGACCCAGGTTCATACCCATCACCGTATCGCCCGGCTTGAGGATGGAAAAGTAAACAGCCTGGTTTGCCTGTGAACCGGAATGCGGCTGCACGTTGGCATACTCAGCGCCAAACAGTCTTTTCACACGGTCAATGGCGATTTGCTCGACCTGGTCAACAAATTCGCAACCACCGTAAAAACGCTTGCCCGGATAACCTTCCGCATATTTATTGGTCAACTGGGAGCCTTGAGCTTCCATCACCGCAGGGCTGGTGTAGTTTTCAGAGGCGATCAGTTCAATATGATCTTCCTGACGATGACGCTCGTTTTCGACGTGCTGCCACAATTCAGGATCGACAACGCTCAGAGTTTTTGCTTTGCTAAACATCGGTAATTATCCAAAGGCTTAAAAAATAGGCTAATTTTAACATGTTAAGACGCCTGAGCGCATTCAGGCGGATGCTGAATTGGTGGTTGAAATTGGACCGCATCCTGCGGCTGGTGGCTGTATACAACCAACTGGCTGCAAACAACCATAATCAGGGCTCAGTTAAAATAATAAGTTGTTGAATTATAGATAATTTTATATCTGGCACAGCGATTGCAACATCTTCAGTGTAGAGCTGATCTCCCAATACTCTCCTTTGACATCCCTGTCTGCGATTTGCAAGAATCAATGACAGGGTTCTTTTTTGCCCTTTCCAGCCAATCAGCTGCTCTTAAAGTCAGCATAATCAGCCGCGCCATATATTCAGCTGCACCATATATTCAGCGCGCTATAATTAATCGACAAATTCATAGTGATCGATTGCCATGTCCAGGTTATTCAGCCCGCTCAAAATCCGCGAAACCACTTTCAAGAACCGCATTTTCGTCTCGCCCATGTGCCAGTATTCGGCAGTGGACGGCATGCCAAACAACTGGCATCTGGTGAATTACGGCAGCCGCGCCGTCGGCGGCGCCTCGCTGGTCATCGTTGAAGCCACCGGCGTCTGCCCGGAAGGCCGGATTACTCCCGGCTGCCTCGGACTGTGGTCGGACGAGCAACGCGATGCCTTCAAACCCATCGTCGAATTCATCAGGCAGCAAGGTGCGATTGCCGGCATCCAGATCGCGCACGCCGGTCGCAAGGCTTCATGCGACACCCCATGGAACGGCAGTGCCTTTTTGCCGCAGCAACTGGGTGGCTGGCAGACCGTCGCCCCTTCCGCCATTGCGCTAACGCCCCAACACGATACGCCTCGTGCACTGAGCAAAGCCGGTATCGAGGACATCTTCAAGCTGTTCATGGCAGCGACCCGGCGCGCACTGGAAGCCGGTTTCGAAGTCATCGAACTGCATTGCGCCCACGGTTATCTATTGAATTCCTTCCTCTCGCCGCTGACTAACCAGCGTGACGACGAATACGGCGGCAGCCTGGAAAACCGTTGCCGCCTGCCATTGCAGATCGCCAGGGCCATGCGCGATTTCTGGCCGCAGGACAAGCCCATGTTCGTCCGTATTTCAGCCACAGATTGGGTGGAAGGCGGATGGGATATTGCACAATCAGTGCAGTTGGCGAAATGGATGAAGGAGATCGGCGTGGACCTGATTGACTGTTCCAGCGGCGGCTTGATCCTGGATGCCAAAATTCCGGTTGGCCCCGGCTATCAAACCCAGTTCGCCACCGCCATACGCCAGCAGGCAGACATCGCCACCGGCGCGGTTGGCATGATCACCGCGCCCAGCCAGGCAGAACATATACTCGCCACCGGGCAGGCAGACGCCGTGCTGCTGGCGCGCGAGTTGTTGCGCGACCCTTACTGGCCGCTGAAAGCCGCACGCGAGTTGCGTGCAGATGTGGAATGGCCATTGCAATATGCAAGAGCCAAACTCTAACCGACCGTGAGACTGTGCACAGATGGGCAAACGAACCATTCGTGCAAGGTCTCATAACTGAAGAAGGGATTCAACATGAAATGGACTGACAGCCAGCGCATCGCAGAAGCGCTTTACGACAAACACCCGGAGATCGACCCCAAGACCATACGCTTTACCGACCTGTTTGAATGGGTGCAGGCACTGGAAGGCTTTGAAGACGACCCGAACAAATGCGGCGAGAAGATCCTCGAAGCCATCCAGCTGGCATGGATGGACGAAGCGGACTGAAAAACCAAACCTGCCGAACAAGCTAGCCGGCCCCATGGGCCGCTGGCCAACCTTTACACTTCACTCAATATGACAACCACAAACAAAGCTATGCAAATCCCGCAGGAAATATTCAAGGCCTATGACATTCGCGGCATCGTCGGCAAGACCCTCACCCCCGAGATCGTCGAAGCCATCGGCCAGGCACTGGGTTCGGAAGCCACAGCGCGCCGGCAAACGCAAATCTGCATCGGCTACGACGGCCGCCTCTCCGGCCCGGAACTCGCCGCCGCACTTTCGCGCGGCATCCGCAAAACCGGTATCCATGTCATCAACCTTGGCATGGTGGCGACACCCATGGTCTATTTTGCTGCCTACCAACTGGGCACGAACTGCGGCGTCATGGTCACCGGCAGCCACAACCCGCCGGATTACAACGGCCTGAAAATGGTGCTGGCAGGCGAGACGCTTTCCGGCGAGGCAATTCAGGGCCTGCGCCAGCGCATCCTCGACAAGCAGCTGTTCGAAGGCCAGGGCAGCGAAAGCAGTTACGACATTGCGGCGGATTACATTGCCAAGATCAAGACCGACATCCAGCTTAAGCGGCCGATGAAGATCGCCGTCGATTGCGGCAACGGGGTCGCTGGCGCCTATGCGAAGAAACTTTACGAAGCCATCGGCTGCGAGGTTGAGGAACTGTTCTGTGAAGTAGACGGCCATTTCCCCAACCATCACCCCGACCCTTCGGTGCCGGAAAATCTCGCCGACCTGATCGCCGCGCTGAAGAACGGCGATGCCGAACTCGGCCTGGCCTTTGACGGCGATGGCGACCGGCTAGGTGTCGTCACCAGGGACGGCAACGTCATCTACCCGGACCGGCAGCTGCTGCTGTTCGCCGCCGAAGTACTGAAGCAGAACCCGGCCGCCACCATCATTTATGATGTCAAATCCACCCGCCACCTGGCGCCATGGATTCAGGCCCGCGGCGGCCAGCCGGTGATCTGGAAAACCGGCCATTCGCTGGTCAAGGCCAAGATCCGGGAAACCGGCGCAGCACTGGCCGGTGAGATGAGCGGCCACGTGTTCTTCAACGACAACCGCGACGGCCAGAAACGCTGGTACGGCTTCGACGACGGCCTCTATGCCGGTGCCCGCCTGCTGGAAATCCTTAGCCAGGTCAACAATGCCTCCGCTGCGCTCAACAGTTTGCCGAACAGCGTCAGCACGCCGGAGCAGCATATCCAGATGCAGGAAGGCGAGCCGCATGCGCTGATCGCCACGCTGCAGAAAACGGCAACATTCGAAGGCGCGAACGAGGTCATCACCATCGACGGCCTGCGCGTCGAATATGCAGACGGCTTCGGCTTGATGCGCCCATCCAATACCACGCCGGTAATTGTGCTGCGTTTTGAGGCAGACAACCTTGAAGCGCTGCAACGCATACAGGCCCAGTTCAGAACCATCATCCTGAAAGCAGCTCCGGCTGCCAGATTACCGTTCTGATTCCGTGACAGCCCATAAACTTATCCTTGCCATCGTCTGGGTCGCACTGGCCGGCCTGATTTACTATCTGGCCGATAGCGCCCTCAACCCCAACAAGGTTAATGTGCTGGGCGAGAACAGAACGGTAGTGCTCGAACGCGGGATCGATGGCCATTACCGGGCAGAGGCCTTAATCAACGGCACCAGGTTCAACGTCATGGTAGACACCGGCGCCACCGGGGTTGCCATCTCCCAGCAGGTCGCTGACCAGCTCGGCTTGCAGAGCCGCACGGCGATACGCACACAAACTGCCAATGGCGACAGCGTTGCCTACATAACGCGGCTGGCTTCGATCAAAATCGGCGGCGTGGAAGCGAAGGATGTTTCAGCCATGATCGCACCCGGCCTCAACGGCGACGTGCTGCTCGGCATGTCATTTCTCGGACGCATGGATGTGCGGCTTTACCAAGGCACGATGACCATCCGGCAGGTTGAGCTCTGAACATTTCAAGCAAAGAAAAAGGCCAGCATGCTGGCCTTTTTACTATCCGTCTCAATCAGGTAATCACCGTCGGCGTATCGCGCCCGGTCCTGGCTTTCAGTTCCGACAGCTGCGAGGCAATCTTGATCATTTCCGCCAGGGCCACCTGCGCATCCAGGTCATGCTTGGCGGCATCCGGCTCATAAGCTTCCAGATAGATACGCAGGGTTGCGCCTTCCGTGCCCGTACCGGACAGGCGGAAGACGATACGCGAACCATCGGTGAACAAAATGCGGATACCCTGTGCCGTGCTGACGCTGCCGTCTATCGGGTCGGTGTAACTGAAATCGTCGCAAGTTTTCACCTTGTAAGGGCCGAATTCCTTGCCGGGCAGGGTTGCGAAGCTTTCGCGCAGGTGCTGCATCACGCCATTCGCCGCCTCGGTTGGCAAACCCTCGTAATCGTGACGCGAATAGACGTTGCGGCCAAAGCGCACCCAATGGCGTTTAAGCAATGCCTCAACCGACTGGCGCTTGATCGCCAGGATATTGAGCCAGAACAGCACCGCCCACAGGCCGTCCTTTTCCCGCACGTGGTCGGAGCCGGTGCCAAAGCTCTCTTCACCGCACAGCGTCACCTTGCCGGCGTCCATCAGGTTGCCGAAAAATTTCCAGCCGGTCGGCGTCTCGTAACAGGGGATGCCCAATTCCTCCGCCACGCGGTCGGCCGCCGCACTGGTCGGCATCGAGCGGGCGATGCCGGCAATGCCCTTGGCATAACCGGGCACCAGGCTGGCATTCGCCGCCAGGATTGCCAGGCTGTCAGAAGGCGTCACGAAGAAGTGATCGCCAAGAATCATGTTGCGGTCGCCATCGCCATCTGAAGCTGCCCCGAAATCCGGTGCGTTATCGCCATAGAGGATCTCCACCAGTTCATGCGCATAAGTCAGGTTGGGGTCGGGGTGGCCATGGCCGAAATCCTCCAGCGGTTCTGCGTTCATCAGGCTGTCTTCCGGCGCATTGAGATGGTTGACCAGAATCTCCCGTGCGTAAGGGCCGGTCACTGCATGCATGGCGTCAAACTTCATGCGGAAGCCGCTGTTGAGCAGCAAGCGGATCGCCGGAAAATCGAAAATGGTGGCCATCAGCTCGGTATAATCGGCGACACTGTCGATGACTTCGACCAGCATGCCGCCCAACTCAAAGGTGCCGGTCGCATCGAGCGGAAGGTCCGGCGCATCCTTGATTTTGTAGGTACTGATCTGCTTGCTGTTGGCAAAAATGGCATCGGTGATCTTCTCCGGTGCCGGGCCACCGTTGCCCGTGTTGTACTTGATGCCGAAATCGCCGTCCGGCCCGCCTGGATTGTGGCTGGCTGAAAGGATAATGCCGCCGAAGGTCTGGTATTTGCGGATGACGCAGGAAGCGGCCGGCGTCGACAGGATGCCGCCCTGCCCCACCAGTACACGGCCGAAGCCATTGGCCGCCGCCATCTTCAGGATGATCTGGATCGCCTGCCGGTTGTAATAGCGTCCGTCACCACCCAGGGCCAGCGTTGCGCCCGCGGGGGCCGCTATCGTATCGAAAATACTCTGAACAAAATTTTCCAGATAATGCGGCTGTTGAAAAACACCGACCCGCTTGCGCAGGCCTGAAGTACCGGGTTTCTGGTCACTGTAGGGTTGGGTGGAAATAGTGTGGGTTGTCATTCTGATACGCCTTCAAAACTGGAAAATGCATGTTTCCGGGTTGACACTGAGGGGCTTTCACCTGATAATTGCGCCCCTTAGGGAGATTAGCTCAGTTGGTAGAGCAGCGGACTCTTAATCCGTTTGTCCGGGGTTCGACCCCCCGATCTC
>PHCD01000043.1 GCA_002842135.1 Betaproteobacteria bacterium HGW-Betaproteobacteria-8
CTCATTGACAGACTGATGAATACGCCTTTACCGGTGGAAGAAACCGAGATTCGCAAGGTACTCACTTATTCCGTGCTTACACCAAAAAATTCACTTACTCCTGAACAGCAGTCATGGTTTGAAATACTTGAGCAATGATTTGGCACGCTCGGTAGACTGGAGCGCCAATGGGAAGGTCTGAGGGAAAGTCCTGTAGACATATCAAGCCTACGAGTGCGGGCTTGATTCTCTATCTACTGAGTTTTACGGTAATAGATTTGGTCATTGACGATTTCATCCATACAAGTCTCCTTGATAGGGTGGAAACAGCTAGAACTCAGGGTTACCGCTAAAAACTGTTCCGGTTATAGGTTATTCTTACTTCGCATAATGTATATTATGTAAAATCAATAATGCACCCAGATATCAGGGCTTCTTGGATTTATCGAGTTGGCTGATAATCTTTGCAGCCCATTCCCTGCCTCCAAGTCCGAATGCAATTGCAAGTGCCAGGAACACTGCGCCGAACACAATAACAAAAAGTGCCGTTAACATTTGCGTGCCGATATCAAGTTGCTCCAACGCGACGAACAGCGCGAATACCTGGATGGCATATTCAGCTGTTGTGCTGATGACCAACGCCCCGTCAAACTTGATGCCGTGCAACCAGGCAAAAACAAGGCGATTGATGAATCTGGCCAGCAAGGTACCGAATATCAGGATCAGGATAGCGACAATGATCTTGGGCAGGTAATTGGCCAGTGAGTTGAGCATGCTGGCAACTTCAGTCAAGCCAAGCGAATTTGCACCCGTGATGACGAAAAGCAGAATGACCAGCCAGTAAACCACCATGCTGATAACGCCGCTCAGGGTCAAATCTACGCCGCTATGGCTGAGAAAGTGCTCCAGGCCGGACTTGTCGGCGAACTGATCAAACCGCATGAACCCTAATATGCGCTTTACTACGATGCAAGCGGCTTTGGCACAGAGCCAACCAAAGAAAAGGATGACAATTACGGCAAGCAATTTAGGGAAAAACGTAGCCACTTGCCCCCAGAAATCATTCAATGACATCAGAAATATATCTATCTGGTTTTGCATGGCACCTCCTTGTTGGTTTTATATTCTAGATGGAATTACTAATGATTGTGCCGCCATCAGTTGGCAGCACTTGGTGGAATCGCGCAATTTTCCCTTATATAACTTAATGAGGCAATTAAAATGGCCTCGTTATTTAATAATATGGATTAATTTATAATTTTATAATATTGATTAATATAACTTTATTATTTTTGTTTATCGCCATATTTATAACGAAATATCCAGTGGTCCAGACTTAATTTCCCCGCACCTGAAAATAAAAGCGGTAGAAACATGACGATAAAAATGACTGGCAGTTTGTAGTTGCCGAAACCATCACCCTGCTCGTCAATGATGCGATATCCGGTCAATAGCTGACTTAATGAGTGCCATTCGGATGGCCAGTGTACTGCCGCGATAGCGACCATTGTCAGGACTACGAGTGAAATGGAAAAGAACCTGGTAGCCAGCCCAAGAACTAAAGCTGCAGCGCCAATCAGTTCAAACCAGGTGGCAATCTGCCAGCTGAGCTCTGCTTGTAACAGATTGAACGGGAAAGGAAATGCTACATGCTCGAACCAGTTGCTGCCGGTCAGTTTTGCGTATCCTGCCTCGCCGAACTCCCACGCCAGAAATAGCCTGAGAAATAATGCTGGAATGACAGGCGCCAGCCTTTCGAGAACGTTGACTGCCTGAAAGTAATAAGTTGAAACGAATTGCATATAGCCTCCCTTTGAATTGTCTGGATTAGTCGTCCAGACACGGGAGCCATTACAAAGTCACGAATCAGGCAATCACCTTTTCCGAGATGGCGCTTTTGGGCCTGGCATTCACGGCATGATATTTCCTGTAACGATAGTAAACACGGATACCCAGCAGTACTGCCAGAATAACCGCGTAAACCAGCGGTTCACGTATGTCCTTCTTAACCAGCCACCAGAAATGCAGTACGCCGAGGATGGCAATCAGGTAAACCGTATAGTGCAGCTGCTTCCAGCGCGACCCCAGGCGCCGCATCATGGCGCTGCTTGAGGTCAATGCCAATGGTATGGATAGAACAAAGGCTGAAAACCCGACAAGCACATAAGGATGCTTGATAATGTGCTTGCTGATCTCGTTCCAGTCAAACCAGTGATCGAGCCAGAAATAAGTCGTAAAGTGCAGGCAGGCGTAAAAGAACATGAAAAGCCCCGCCATCCTGCGCAATTGAATCTGCCAGCTGATCCCCCAGATAAGCCGGATTGGCGTCAGGGCCAATGCCGCCAACAGACAAACCAGCGCCCAGGTACCGGTTGAACGCTCGATAAACTCTATCGGGTTTGCGCTGAGGTCATCATTTAAACCCAGCCAGAACAGCCTTGCGAGCGGAATCAGGGCCAGCACAAACAACAGGGCTTTAAGCCAGGATAGCTGCCGCTTGCTGATTTGCCTTAATGTCATGGTTGCTTAAAAGTTCTTTTGCAGATCCAGGCCGGCGTACATCTGCCCTACTTCTTCGGCATAACCGTTGAACATCTGCGTCTTGATGCGTGGCGAAAACAAGCCGCCACCTATACGCCGCTCGGATGATTGGCTCCAGCGTGGATGCGAGACCTTGGGATTGACGTTGGCATAGAAGCCATATTCCGCCGGCGAAGCCTTCATCCAGGTACTGACAGGCATTTTTTCGGTAAATCGGATCTTTACGATGGATTTGCCCCCTTTGAAACCGTACTTCCATGGCACAACCAGGCGCATGGGAGCACCATTCTGATTGGGCAACACTTCACCATAAAGACCAACTGCCATGATGGTAAGCGGATGCATGGCTTCATCCATGCGCAAACCTTCCGTATATGGCCAATCAAGAACAGGGATACGCACGCCAGCCATCTGTCGGGGATCAGCAAGTGAAATGAATTCGACATACTTGGCGTTGGCGGTCGGCTCGGCATATTTAATCAGATTGGCAAGCGGTAAACCGACCCAGGGAATGACCATGGACCAACCCTCCACGCAGCGCATACGGTAAATACGCTCTTCCAGCGGGGCGATCTTGAAGATGTCCTCAATCGAGATTTGCCTGGGCTTTTTCACCTCGCCTTCGATTGCGACGGTCCAGGGTGTTGGTTTAAACAGCCTTGCATGGACGACTGGATCGCCCTTGTCGGTGCCGAACTCATAGAAATTGTTGTAGGTGGTGACATCTTTGTAGCTGGTCAGCTTCTCATCCTTGCCATAAGCTGTTTTGCTGAATGCAGCAATCTTCTGCCTCTGCTCTGCAGCATGTAATGCTTGCGGCAGCATGCCGGAGATGGCGCCTGCAGCAACACTGAAGCCTGCGGCTTTGAGGAATTCACGGCGATTCTCAAATACTTCACGTGGCGTGATTTCCGAGGATGGAATATCCGGTTTTTTGGCGATGTACATGCTGGCTACCCTTTCTGTTTGGCACTTGAGCTCCCGGGATCAGGCTGGCTCAGAACCGAAAACTTCATTGATGCGCATTAGTCGCCAAAATGGCTACAGCCTTACATTTGATTACTGCAGATATTGACCCCAGTCATGTGTTGTTGCTCCGCCGGCAAAGAACTCCGGGTTGAGCAAGGACTCCTTGCGGTTGTATAGCAATGGCTTGCCCTGGGTGTCCTGCAGCGAGCCGCCTGCTATCTCCAACACACACTGGGCGGCAGCTGTATCCCATTCGGATGTAGGTCCAAGTCTTGGGTAGAGATCGGCAGCGCCTTCAGCGACCATGCAAATCTTTAATGAACTACCCATAGGGATTAGTTTTACCGGGGAAAGTTTCTTTTCGATGCTTTCGACAAACTTTTGCAGCCTGGCATCCGAATGCGAGCGGCTGCCTGCAATCGTGATGTCCTCGAGGTTCAGTTCCCGTGCTTTGATGGCGACAGCAGGATGTCCATCCTGCTGCTTGTATGCGCCACTTTCATCAGCGTAATACAATAAATCCATGGCTGGCGCATAAACCACACCAACCGTGGCTTTACTGCCCTCAATCAGGGCGATATTGACTGTGAACTCACCGTTGCGCTTGATGAACTCGCGCGTGCCGTCCAGCGGGTCGACCAGCCAGTAGCGTTGCCATTGAGAGCGAATGGCATAGGGGATGTCTGCAGATTCCTCTGAAAGCACCGGGATGTCCGGCGTCAGCTGCTTCAGGCCGGCCTCGATGATACGATGCGCGGCCAGGTCGGCCTGCGTCAACGGTGAATTGTCGCTCTTGTTCTCGACTTCGATTGTGCCTGCATAGACCTGCATGATGGCTTTGCCTGCTTGCCTGGCAATACTTATTAACTGCGGCAGGTGACTTTGTACCTGATTCAATTTGATAACAACCCCAATAAAGCCGCTTCATCTATGATCGTAACGCCCAGTTCCCGGGCTTTTTCCAGCTTGCTGCCAGCCTCGGCACCAGCAACCACGTAATCCGTCTTGCGCGAGACACTGCCTGCTACCTTACCGCCGGCCTCTTCAATCATGGCCTTGGCTTCGTCACGCGACATATTGGGCAAGGTGCCGGTCAGCACCAATGTCTTGCCGTTGAATACCCCGTCGGTATGGGTTCCTGCACCCTCTTCCCAGTGAATGCCGGCTGCAATCAGTGCGTCGATGACTTCACGGTTATGGGCTTCACCCAGGAACTCCACGATGGAATCCGCCACAATCGGGCCAACATCCGGCACCTGTTGCAGTTTCTCTGCATCCGCTTCCAACAGGCCCTGCAGGCTGCCGAAATACTTGGCCAGATCCTTGGCAGTCGCCTCTCCTACATTGCGGATGCCCAGAGCATAGATAAAGCGTGCCAGCGTGGTTTTCTTGCTTTTCTGCAGTGCGTCTATGATGTTCTGCGCCGATTTTTCGGCCATGCGCTCCAGGCCCGCCAATGTCTGGCTTTCCAGCTTGTAGATGTCAGCCAGCGTATGCACCAGTTCGGCATCGACCAACTGGTCCACCAGCTTCTCGCCCAAGCCTTCGATATCCATGGCACGGCGCGAGGCGAAGTGCAGGATCGCCTGCTTGCGCTGGGCTGAGCAGAACAATCCGCCAGTACAGCGCGCCACCGACTCATCTTCCTGACGGATGACATGAGAGCCGCAAACCGGACAGCGATGGCCGATGGCTTCCAGCAGATTGTAGGGCACAGAGTTTGGCGGGCGCCGATCCTTCACCACACCGACCACTTCCGGAATCACATCCCCTGCCCTGCGCACGCTGACCGTGTCGCCCACGCGCACATCCTTGCGGTCTATCTCGTCCTGGTTGTGCAGTGTGGCATTGGTTACGGTTACGCCACCGACAAAAACCGGTTTCAGTCTCGCAACCGGCGTAACGGCACCGGTGCGGCCGACTTGTACGTCAATCGCCAGCAATTCGGTGAGGGCTTCCTGCGCCGGGAATTTATGCGCCACCGCCCAATGCGGTTCCCGGCTACGAAAGCCGAGTTCGCGCTGCAACGCCAGCAGATTAACCTTGTAGACGACGCCATCGATATCGTACGGCAGGCTGTCGCGCTTGGCCGCGACGCTCTGGTGGAACTGCACCAGAGGTTCAGGGCCCAGACCAACGATGCGTTCGGCGCAAACGGGGAAACCGAAACGCTGCATGGCATCCAGCAGATCACTGTGCCGTGCAGGCACCTCCCAACCTTTTGACTCGCCGAGGCCATAGGTAAAAAAGGATAAAAGCCGTTGAGCCGTCAATCTGGAATCCAGCTGACGCACGGCGCCGGCCGCACCGTTGCGCGGATTGACCAGCGTCGGCTTGCCCTGCGCACGCTGCCTGGCGTTGTATCGCTCGAAATCCGGACGGCTCATGTAGACCTCGCCGCGCACCTCAAGCACTTCGGGCGCTGGACCTTCGAGCCGCAATGGGATCTGACGGATGGTGCGGATGTTCTGTGTCACGTCTTCGCCGACCTCGCCATCGCCACGGGTCGCTGCCTGTACCAGCAGGCCATTCTCATAATGCAGGCTGATGGCCAAGCCATCGAACTTAAGCTCTGCGGCATATTCGATTGCCGGGTCGCTATCGTCCAAGCCAAGTTTTTTACGGGTTCTACTATCGAAGGCACGGGCACCGTTGGGCGTAATATCCGTCTCGGTTTCGATCGAAAGCATGGGCACACGATGACGCACCGCAAGCAGTTCCGGCAGTGGTAAACCGCCTACCCGCTGCGTGGGAGAGTCACTATCGATCAGTTCAGGATGGGCCTGTTCCAGTGCCTGCAATTCACGGAACAGCCTGTCGTACTCACTATCCGGGACAGAAGGCGCATCCAGGACATAATATTCGTGGTCATACTGACGGATGAGTCTGCGTAATAACGCTATCTGCTGCGCAGCTTGTTCAGAACCTTGCATGACACTCAGGAAAACAGACGTAAGGCAGAAGGGCTGCCAGGGATGATGCCGCGTGCCACCATCTTGGCGTGTATCACTTTCAGTTGCTGGCGGATCTTTTCGATTTGCGTTTCACCAAGCGGACGCTGGTTATCATCAACAAGACGGGCGCCCAGGCTATTCTCCATCTGACGGGCTGTCAGCACCATCTGATTGAACACCTCAGGACAGTTTCTGACACGCGGGATATCCAGTTGGAAGGTCACACCATGTATTACCGAGGTACGCAGCATTTCCGGGCTGAACGGATGATTGTCGCGATTGACGGCCGAGAACAAACGGTGACCAGGTTCATTCTCACTATGAAAGCCACCATCCGTACCCAGCACCAGGCCGTTTGCTTCTGCCAACCCCCTGAACTTGGTGCCGGTGAAAGGTCCGTTGTCACCCTGAACCAGATGAAAGCCAACCATTTTATCGACATCGATGCAGAACTGGTCAAGCTCACTTGCCTGCTGCCAGGGGTCGCCCTGGCTTTGCCATTCGATCTGCGCATTAAGCTTGTGGCCAAGGCGATCAACCTCGTGCTGGAAACGGTCCAGCGCATTTCGCGAGATGAACCCTGAACGATCTGCCAGCTGAACCGCGCACGTTGCCTTGGTGAAACTCATCGACTCCTGCTCACGCGTCAATAACCTCCAGACGCCATCAATATCCAACCCATGCAGATACTTGGGTTTGTCTATATCAGTGGCTGAAATAAGAAAATCGCGCAGTTGGTCACCGGTGACGGCATGCGGCAGGTAAAGTACCGCAATCAGATCTACCCGCGGATCAATATCAGGACTCAATGCAATGGAATCCGCTGCCGGGCCGGCAGACGTTACTAATGATTCCGCCGTCGCTTCCTGATCATCTGGCGGCTCATCAAAGCCAGCTTCTCTTATCAGTTCAGCCTGTGTGGCAACTTCCTCCTCAACTGGATTTTCCGCAGCACTGAGCCAAGAGTGTTCTTCGTATGACTTGGCCAGGCTTGATTCATCCTCAACATCTGGCACGGTTGTATCTGGCTCCAACTCATTCCACACCGTGTTGAATTCAGATACAGCCGACTCCTGTACTGGAGCAGCCTCGCTGGTGTCTTCATGCAGGCTGTCATGCTTGATAACTTCCTGAAACGTCTCTTCGGCGGCAAGTCTGTCCTCATTAAAGCTGGGGTCATCGATCTTGCCCGGCTCCATCCTGGCTAGTTCTGGGGAGTCTTCTTTCAATATCGCTTCAGCATCGAACTGAAACTCGTCATCCATCAACACATCGCCGCTGGGCGCGTTGAAGTGTTCTGCGGCTTCTTTCCTGAGCTTGCGCTCCTGCCACCAGTTGAATGCAACCACCGCAAAAATGATGATTGCGCCCAATACCAGCAAAGCCAGTTGTAAATCACTCATGTTTAATCACTCTTCTCCAGCCTCAGGCCATCACTTGATCATGCATACGCATGGCAGCTTCTATGTCCACTTCAACGATACGCGAAACACCGGACTCTTGCATCGTCACGCCGATCAACTGCTGTGCCATTTCCATGGTTATTTTATTATGGCTCACAAATAAAAACTGTGTGCGCTCGGACATTTTTTTTACAAGATTGCAGAAACGCTCGGTATTGCTGTCGTCCAGCGGCGCATCCACTTCGTCCATCAGGCAGAATGGCGCCGGATTCAGTCGGAACAGCGCAAAAACCAGCGCCAGGGCCGTCAGTGCCTTTTCCCCGCCGGATAGCAGATGAATAGTGCTATTCTTCTTGCCTGGCGGCTGGGCAAACACCTGCATGCCGGTGTCCAGTATCTCTTCGCCCAGCAACTCCAGCCTTGCCTGACCGCCGCCGAACAACAAGGTAAAAAGCTCCGCAAAATGGCGGTTGGCCTCATCGAAAGTATTTTGCAGGCGGCTACGCGTTTCCTTGTCTATGCGCCGGATAGCGTCTTCCAGCGTGGTAATAGCCTCATTCAAGTCCAGCGACTGGCTGTCCAGATGCTGCTTGCGTTCACGCTCGCTGCTGAGCTCCTGTATGGCGGCCAGATTGACAGGCCCTAGAGCTTCAATCTCCTGATTGAGCGTACCGACTTTATTTTCAATGTCCGCCACTTTGGTTGAGGTGGAAAGATTCTCAGCCAATACTGCTTCATCCAGATGAATCGCGGCAAGCTCGGACTGGCACTGTTCGAAATGCAGCCTGGCTTCCTGCTCGACCAGCCTTGATTGTTCGAGCTTATCACGAAGCGGATGCAGCATTTGCTCATTCTGCATGCGGTTGCGTTCCTGGTCCTGCAACGCAGTTTCTGCCTGGGAAAGCTGGTTTCTCGTCTCTGCCAGCGCAGCTTCGCGCTGCTGTTTCAATAACAAAGCCTGCTCAAGGTTGGCCTTCAAGCCTTCCATTTTTGCGGCATCCAGCATCTGCACAGACTCTTTCTGTCTCAGCTTGAGTGCCTGAATTTCTTCATGTGTTGAGTTAATATTACTATTTATTTGATTGATATTATTGAGTATTAATTTTTTATTAAACACCATCTCCTGCAACGCGTGTTCAGCATTCTGCAAGGATTGTCGTGCCTGGTTCAGCGCATTCTGTTCGCGGTCACGGCCTTGTTGAGCTTCTTCGCAGACCTTTTTGAGTTCAGGCAGGCCTTGATTTGCCTGCTCTATGCGCGCCAGCAAGTCCTTTTTGTGTAGTGATGCGGTTTCGATTTTCGCTTCAATTGACTCCAGTTCCTGTGCAATCGCGGTTTTACGCTCCATTGCATGTTGCAGCTGCTGTTCCAGCCGCTGAATATCCAGCGTGAGCTGGTGTTCATGCTGGCCGATGTTACGCAGGTTCTGCTGAATCTCATGCAGCGATTGACGTAAATGCTGAATACCCTCTTCCGCCTGCTTGAGTTGGTCGGTCACTATGCTGACAGCATGTTGGGCTTTGGGTAATGCAGACTGCAGCGCTTCCAGCTCTCGCTGTCTTTCCAGTACACCATGCAGTGCGCTTTGCGGACTGAACAAGGTCAGGCTATAGCGAGTATAAATATCACCCTCATGGCTCACCAGCATTTCGCCGGGGTGCAGCTGTTTACGGGCTTCTGCGACATTGCTGGTATCTTCCAGCAAGTAAACGCCCTGTAACCAATCCAGTACTGCACCGCTGATTTCGGGCGCCATCTGCTCGATTTGGGCAGCAAGTGGCTTGTGTGGCGAAGCCGCACTGGAATGGCTAACAGCCTCGGCAGCTTCAGCAAGAACGACTGTGGCAGCCGGGCGCGAGCCGCTTGTCATCAGGGCTTCGGTTCGCAATATGCCGTTCAGGCGCGCACCGAGAACAGCTTCCATCGCCGTTTCCCAGCCGCTGGCTATCGTCAGTTTCTGCCAAAGCCTCTCTGCGTCATGCAGGCCCTGCTGCTTCAACCATTCATCCATCCTGGCCTCATGCCCGATCGATTGTTGTATCTTCTGCAGGGAGTGGATTTGCGCCTCCAGTTGGGCGGCGTGTCGCTGCTCATCCTGCTGTTTCAACCTCAAGGTCTTGATGGTTTCGGCCTGCTGCTGTTCCTTGGCACGAGTTTCGGTGATTTGCAGTTCCAGTTGCGACAACTGTTGCCGCAAGCCGCTCAATTCCGTGCGTTTGGATTCAAGATCGGCGGCATCAGGCAATTGCAGATTCTGCATATCCGTCTGCAGGCGTTGCAAACGATGCTGCAGTTCATCCATGTTGCGGTCTGCATACCCCAACTGAGTGGTTTCCAGGCGTATCGCCTGTTCTGTTTCTGCCAGGGCCTTCTGCGATTCAGCCAGATTGCGCTGCCTTTCTGCATACGCGGTTTCCAGCATCGGCAGGTCCGCCTGTAAAGCTGCCAGGGCGACCGTTGCCTGCTGCTCATCCGACTCTGCCTGCGCCTGCTTGAGCATGAGTTCGGCAAGGCTCTCATCCAAACCCAGCTTCTGGGCATCCAGCTTTGCGGACTGCGCAGCAATCTGCTGCAACTGCAAATTAAGCCGCTCGCGGGCTTCCTGTGTATGCTTTACCTGCTGTTCCAGATTCGATACATCGGCATTGGTTTCGTAATACTGTGTCTGTGCCGCCTGCACCGCTTCGCTAGCAGCAAAATTCTGCTGGCGCAGGCTTTCCAGCAGGCTCTCAGCCTTGCGCAGACTGGCCATTTGCGACTCGAGACTGTTAACCAGTTTTTCTACCAGGAACTTGGTCTTTTCCCAAGCCATGCCCGCATCGCGCTTTTTCAACAACCATAACTGGCCATGTGCGTGTTTGAGTGCACTCTGTAATTGATGATATTGCTGGGTAACGACCGCCTGCGCTTCCAACCGGACAATCTGCTTGTCCATCTCCTGCCGGATATCCTCCACCCGGTTCAGATTCTCACGCGTGTCGCGCAATCTCAGTTCGGTCTCACGACGGCGTTCCTTATATTTGGAGATGCCGGCCGCCTCTTCGAGAAATACCCGGAGTTCTTCCGGCTTTGCCTCGACAATACGGGAAATGGTGTTTTGGCCGATGATGGCATAGGCACGGCCACCAAGACCGGTACCGAGGAACAGGTCAGCCACGTCGCGCCGTCTGACCGGGGTGTTGTTGATGTAGTAACTGGAACCTTTGTCGCGTTCGATCACACGCTTGACCGAGATCTCGGCATATTGCGACCATTCGCCGCTGGTTCCGCCCAAGCTGTTGTCAAAAATCAGCTCAACGCTGCCACGAGAGACTGCCTTGCGATTGGCTGAGCCATTGAAAATGACATCCTGCATGGAATCGCCGCGCATTTCCTTGGCGCTGGATTCACCCAGCACCCAGCGTATGGACTCCATGACATTGGATTTGCCGCAACCATTGGGGCCGACCACGCCAACTCTCTGGCCATGCAGATGCAGTGTGGTCGCATCAACGAAAGATTTGAATCCGGCAAGTTTGAGATGTGTCAGGCGCAATTGTCAGTCGTGCTTTTCGGCGTCAAGCTTATTGTTAGTGGCTGTATAATGTCGATTCTCAAGATTATTAGATTTATACGGTAGCCACTATGTCCAGTCAACCCAGCAAGACACTTGAAACCTTCGACAATCCGAAACCGGAACGTGATTTTCATATCCACATGGAAATCCCCGAGTTCACCTGCCTCTGCCCCAAGACTGGCCAGCCGGATTTTGCCGTACTCTACCTGGACTATATCCCCGACCAGAAATGTGTCGAATTGAAGAGCCTGAAACTTTATATATGGTCATTCCGTGACGAAGGCTGCTTCCATGAAGCCGTCACCAACCGCATCCTGGATGACCTCGTTGCGGCAACCCAGCCTAAATTCATGCGCCTGACAGCCAAGTTCTATGTCCGTGGCGGCGTCTTTACCAATGTCGTCGCAGAACATCGCAAGGCTGGCTGGCAACCTCAGCCCCGCGTTGATTTGACCCTGTTTGACGCACAATCCAATATCAGGGGCTAACGCGTTCAGCTCTTCATTAATCCATCTGGCAAGTTAACGATTTGAATCATCCATCTCATCCCAACCCGATGTGGCAGTTCGTTCGGGCGAATCTTGCCTATATGCTGAGCGGCAAGTTGCGCTCCAAAAAAGGCTACCAACCACCCGGCGGTCACCATGTACCTGCTGATTTTGTCGGCGTCGGGGTTGCCACGGCAGAAGACCCTGCGGTCGACGATGCGGTAATCGGCTATCTAAACGAACTCGGCATTCGCCAGATTCGCCTGGATTTTACTTACGGTGACGCTGACAATCACGTAGCACGCTTTCTTGAGAAACTGATTGCCAATGATTTCAACATCATGCTGCACCTAGTACAACCGTTTGCTGCGGCAAAAGCGATGCAACAGGTGTCGGCACAGGGCGAATGGGGAAATTTCGTTACTGACACACTGGAGCGTTTTGGCAGCCGGATTGAGATACTCGAGATTGGCTCCACCATCAATCGCAAACGCTGGGCCGGTTATACGCTGGATGGTTTCCTCAATGCCTGGGGCATTGCACACAAGGCGGCTAAACCCAGGAATATAAAGCTGGCTGGCCCCAATATCACCGACTTCGAGCCGCCCTACAATATCGGTATATTGGCCATCCTTAAAAGCCGCGATCAACTGCCGGATATACATACGGACAATCTATTCTCCGAACGCTGCACCGAACCGGAGCGTGACGACCACAAGATCCTCGGCCACCGCCTGGCTCCACTGGGCGGTTTCAGGCTGGTCAAAAAAGCTTTCGTGCTGCAGGAGATAGGCGAGAATTTCGGCGTACCGGAGTTGCACTCCCCTGCTGCGTTCTGGACATTGCCGCGCATTCATCGCGTACTGGCAGGCGGTGAACAAAAACAGGCCGATTACCTTGCCCGCTACATGCTGCTTTGCGCCGCTTCCGGGGCTTTGCAGCGCGCCAGCTGGGGACCGATGATCTGCCATCGCGAAGGTTTGATAGATGATGGGGTAAAAGCTTATCCCAAGCTGGAACGTATCACCCACTACGCTTCCGTATTGGGTAATACATTCCGGGTGAGACCGGCCTTCAAGGCATTCAAAACCTTTGCCAGCCTGATACCAGGCAGCTATTACGAGGCGTGCCTGGATGACGCCAACGGGCTGGAGGTACATGCTTTCAGCAATCAGGAACAACTGATACACGCAGCCTGGACAATCAATGGGCGCGCAGCTGCCTTGCGCGACATTTATTCCGAATCCGATCTGCAGCAGGCCACCTGCCTCAACCGTGACGGCGAAACCTTGCCACAGGCACCGGATTTCGTCACGGAGTCGCCCGTCTATCTGTGCTGGCCCAAGGGTCGTCAGGTTTCAGTCAATCATGAAGCCCAATTGATTCCTGATTTAGCATTGCACGCACACGCGGAGAAAACACATTATCTTTACCGCAAGGATAACTGGCATGGCGCGATCCTGGCCAAGGATGCCAAAGAGGAAGCGCTACTGCGCACTGGCCTGAATCCCGATGTCATTGGCTCACCGCCTGAAGAGGCTATCCTGCGCAAAGCACGCAATGCCATCTGGACCATTCCGGATCCACGCGACCCGGCAAAGAAACTGGTGATCAAGCAGCCCGTGCGCATGCACCCGCACAAAAAACTACTGGATCGATTCAAACCTTCCAAGGGGCTGAGAAGCTGGAATGGCGCCAGCGAATTGCTCAGGCGCGGTGTCGAAACTGCCCGTCCTGTTGCCTATTTTGAAAAAACCGGTGACATAACACTGACGCAGAATTACTACATCTGTGAATATGTGGAAGCTGATTTCTCCGCTCGCGACATTTTCTCAGCCTTTGCCGCAGGCGAAACAAACTATCAGGGCATCTCACAGGAAGAAGCCTACAGCCAGCTGGCAGACTATTTATCTGTCATGCATGGCCGTGGTGTGTTTTTCAGGGATTTGTCCGGCGGCAATATCCTGGTAAAAAAAGCGGCTGACGGAAAACTGGCCTTTTCCCTGATCGATACGGGCCGGGCACATTTTTACCTGCGCGGCACCGAGTTATCAAAACGCATCTCGGACCTGACTCGCATATGCAATAAGCTCCATGCGGCAGGCCGCGATCGTTTCATGCAAATCTACATGGCGCGGCTGGCAAAGAAATTCGGCTTTTATCAACGTCTGCCCTTCTATCTGTACAACGCCAAGGTAAGCATGAAGCGCAAATTGAAGGCCAAAGAACTAAAGCGCCTGTTCAAGCGATAAATGCAAGAAAACAAAGGATATTGACGGGTTTCCCTTCGTCCGCATCCATAGCCAGCAATGGCTTCCACACTGGTTTTTGCAGAATTTCGTTGACAACTTGCACGGCTGTCTTTAAGATTGCGCCTCTTTTCGGGGGTATAGCTCAGCTGGGAGAGCGCTTGCATGGCATGCAAGAGGTCAGCGGTTCGATCCCGCTTACCTATCCCGCTTACCTCCACCAAGAAACAGGTTGGCCGGGATAGGCTGATTAGAAAAGTAAGAATTTTGCTTAATTTCTTCTTAAATTAAGCGCGGTTTTGTAGTAAAATGTTGTTCGTTAAAAGTTCATAGGTCCCCATCGTCTAGAGGCCTAGGACACCTCCCTTTCACGGAGGCGACCGGGGTTCGACTCCCCGTGGGGACGCCAAAATATTTCTAACTTATTGTTTTTAAAATATAATTTAGTAAGATTTTAGTAAAGTTCGATTTATTTCGAACTTGAAATAAAAAAAGCCAGTCATTGACTGGCTTTTTTTATTTGTAGATTATGATTTCCACCAAGTTTGTGGGGCAATTTCTGTATATAAACTAATCACAAAGCAACTAAATAATAACCCGATGCCAATCAATCCAAATAAGACTGACGGGATAAGCGCAGCAATCCATAACCTAACGTGAATTAATTTCAACCAATCATCGTGACTAGAAATTTTATTCATTTCATTTGATCTGTTATGCATGTCATCCGCTTCTCTCGCTTTTATTAATACTTTGCATTGGAAGTTGACCCTAAAACCTTCCAGCATCATTTTTAATACTTCAAAAATAACAAAGATTGCAGCTGAGATACCTAGACATAAAGCTGCTAAGGTATGAATTACGCTGTAATGAGTTTCTCTTGTTACTGCCCATAGGGCAAAAAACGTTAAATAGCCAGCCGAAATTACAACTTGCGTGTATGCCTTGTTCTGATGAGCAATATCAACCATTGCTTTGGCATATTTATCTATGCCGTCACTGAAAGCCTTGTTGAAATTCGCGTGAGGATTATTAATGTTTTCTAATATTTCTTTGTCGTACAACTCTTGGTAAACATCCTCAAGAGCATCTAGCTCATTCTCCAGTAAGCTTAAATCAATTTGGGTGTGACCTTGATCTCTAGTCCTGCGAACTTTGCTCTTTAGATCTAAAATTATTAAGCGCCATGAAGTGTCCATTTAATGCCTTATTTTTAGAAGCTAATGACGTAATTTATTTAATATTATGCTTGATGTTACACGATAATTACTTCTCCATTAGCACTTAGGAGTAGTTGCCATGAGAAGACGCCGCTATTTCAAAATTAAGTCAATTGGGGAGCCAGTCATTGAAAATACCAGAGGATTTATCGAGCTAATCACAACCAGATTAACAAACGAGCTACAAGACATCAAAGCACCTTCTTCCGTCGAGGAATTACAAAACAAATCTCACAGTAAAAAGCGGGGATAAGTTCGGCTCCCGGTGGGGACGCCAAAACACAGAAGCCGCCGCAAGGTGGCTTTTTTGTTTTGTGCACGCAATCATCAGTCACTTCCGAGTGACTCTCATCACCTTGCACTGACCTCTCTGCGTCGACCCCTTGCGCTCATCTTTCCAAGTCATATCTCCATGTCATCTCCCTGAATCATGGAACCCATTCCATTAATCTCAGCGCTCAGTGTAAAACGATGTAAATTCACGCTTTAAACCTATGCCGCTCGACAGGGGTTCGATAGCATACTGCCAGTATGGCTAGATTCCGACGCGGCAACTATAACCAAAATTATTGGTCGATGCTGTCGTCGAATTGCTTGCGCCTGACGTTGTGCAGGAACCCGACGATATTCATAAATCGAGAAAAATAAATGACAAAGCGTCTTTACATGAGAACTCGCTGGTTTAAGTATGAAGCGCAACGCCTGTCGTTGCTGGCACTGCCGGTATTTCTGGCATCCTGCAGCCTGGTCGGACCGGATTACGTCAAACCCGATACCAATGTTCCTGCCCAGTGGGCTTATGCGCAAAACGCCAATGTCTCTGCATCGCAAGAGGATATCTCAGCATGGTGGCGCCAACTGGGCGATGGCACGCTAAGCTCCCTGATCGACGATACGCTAAAAGCAAGCCCTGACCTGCGTCTTGCCCAGGCCAAATTGAGGGAGGCTCGCGCCCGGCTCGACCTGACAAAGGGCAATCTGTTACCTACCCTTTCCGCCTCTGTCGATGCCAGCCGCAGCCGGAGCAGCGCAGAAACCGGCAGCGGCAGTACCAATAACCTGTTCAAGGCCGGGTTCGATGTCAGCTGGGAAGCCGACGTATTCGGTGGTATCCGGCGCGGCGTAGAAGCGGCAGAAAACGACCTGGCGGCTACCCAGGCCGACCTCTATAACACCCATGTCTCTCTTGCGGCAGAAACAGCGCTCAATTATGTATTGCTGCGCTCCAGTCAATCCAGGCTGGCGATCGCCATGAACAACCTGCAAACGCAAACTGAAACCCTGCAAATCACCGAATGGCGTGAACAGGCAGGACTGGCGACAGCAGTTGAAGTGGAACAGGCA
>PHCD01000155.1 GCA_002842135.1 Betaproteobacteria bacterium HGW-Betaproteobacteria-8
CTGCTGATTGTGATGCCGGTCGTGGCGGCTGATCTCCCATTCCATCTGTTGTCTTGGCCAGACTTCGCCATGCCACAGCAGTCGCTGCTGTTCCAGGGTTTGCAGCTGTTGCGGCACCAGGGAGGTCAGCGTACTCGCGGGCTGATTCTGCGGTTCCTGCAGAATGGCGGACAAGGGGCGTTTACCGACCAAGTATTCGGCCAGGTGCGATTCATAAAACAGGCCGCTCATGACCAGTGCCTGCCGGAGGTCGTATGCAATTTTACCGACCGGGTTGAAAGGCGAACTGGTGACCGATTGTTGCGCTTCAAAGCGGTTCGTTGTTTGTTTGTTATCGGTGGTATTGAGAAACTGGTTGATCAACTGCGCAGAAGGGCTGATGCTGGTGTGGCTGACGGAAGGCGCTTGTGAAGAAAGTAAAAAGGTGGGGGTGGGAAAACCGCCCATATAACGCAAAGAGACGAACTCACCGACATGCGTCTCCTTGCCCAGTGCCATTCTGAGGGCGCTGCCGTTAAGGGCTACCAGAAAACTCTGGTCATCCAGCCGCGCCACGACCTTGCCTTGATACAACTGCCCCTTGCTCAGTTGCGCCAGATTGAGTTGCTCGAAACGAAAACCAAGCTCTTCAGCCGTATCCCCGATAACATGCATCGGCGCTATCGGGCTGATGTTGTTGACCGGCGAGATTGCAGGCTTGGTTGACATGATCAGGGTGCGCCCTGGTGCCCGTTATTCATTCCATAGGCGTTGCGCAATTTCTGGCGGTTACCGCCGCTGTGCATCAGGTCGGAAAGCCGGGCCATCCAGGGTTCAACCAGATAGCGGATCTGTTTGTCTGCCGCCAGGATCTTCTCGATATATTGAATCTTCAGCTTCAGCTCGTCTTTTGACAAAGGCACGGATTTATCCATTGCGCGTACGTCTTTCATGCAGGCCGCACAATCGGCCTCGAGCTTTTCCAGCAATTCCCAATCCTCAGCCCGGGTGGCTGCCAGCATTTGCTCGCTGATGCCTGCGACATCGGCATAAAGCATCAATGTTGTATTGCGGTTTGTCATTATTAGCCCTTCGCCGGCATGTTTTGTTGATTTTGATAATTGATGGCTTGCGGCATTGCCTGCGTTGTGGAGCCCTGGCCATCGGCGATGGCAACCCAGGCAGCCTTGAGGTCGTTGAGCAATTTAACGACTTCCAGCACATACTCCGGCTTGTTCTGCAGATGCCCCACATACAAACGGTTGCTCATGTAGCCGTAAAGCGCATCCAGGCTTTGTGCAATGTCTTCGCCCGCATTCCTGTCGAGAGAGAGCCGCAACCCGCTTTCGATAATCATGATGGCTTTTGAAAGCGCCTCGCCTTTCTTGACGATATCTTCATTGCGCATGTGCATCAGCCCGGTCTGGCAAGCTTCAATCGCACCTTCGTATAACATCACGATCAGCCTCAGTGGATCGGCATCGACCACACCGGTTTCCAGGTCGATACGCTTGTATGCGCTGACACCTTTGTTAATGGCCCCAAACATAGTGATTCCTTTTTTGTATCAAATTCTTAGTTGTTGGCGGAAAACTGAGCCAACTGCTGAGTAAGGTAAGAACTGGTCGAGTTCATGCTGCTGATCAGTGTTTCGAGCGCGGTAAACTGGGCCCGATAACGTTTTTCTATCAATACCAGACGCGCCTCCTGGTTTTCCTTTTCTTTATCCAGGCGGGTGACAGAGCCATTCAAGCCGTCTGTTTTGCTGGTCAGGATGCCTTCTTCATCAAGGAAATCCGAAATCAGGTTATTGAGTTGCGCGGCGAAACCGATACTGAAAGTCACCGTGCCGCGGTCACCCAAAGCACCGCCGGCGACATTGATAATCAGGCCTTCACTCGCATCGCCCACGCCGCCCTTGAGCGTAGTGCCTGCGCCCGTAGCGGCAACGCCGTTAATCGTACCGGCGGCATCGCTTACGTCTGAGCCGAGCGCGCTGATGTTGATGGCATAAACCCCGGCCTGGGTTTTACTGCTGTTGCCGACAAAACTGATCTGAGCATCTGATGCGGTTGCGCTGGTGGCAAACAGTTTGGCGATATCCTCAAAATTGGTGGC
>PHCD01000156.1 GCA_002842135.1 Betaproteobacteria bacterium HGW-Betaproteobacteria-8
GCGCGAAAGCGCCAGCGCCGAACTGCCAATCGCCACGCTGGATGAAGAAGTTGCCAGAATGCAGCGGTTGGACCTGACCTTTGTCGAGGATGGCGTGCGTTGGATTATCGACTACAAATCGACGGCCGTTACGCCGGATGTCAGCGAACAGACGCTGCGCCAGCAGGCGGAAACGCATCGTGAGCAGCTGGAAAGTTATGCCCGATTGTTTGAAGGTGAAGGTTTGCCGGTGAAGACGGCGATCTGCTTTTTAAGTGTGGGACGACTGGTCAGACTGGATTGATCCGGTTACAGATGCCAGATTAACGAGTTTGAGTTGTCTGCGGTGTAAGGGGATGGTTTGCTGAAACTGAAACCGGACCCTGCCGTTGGCAGGGTCCGGAAGCCGGTTAATGGCTGATTCTATGATGCTGCAAATACCAGGCTTTGAAAGCGGATAAAGCCCGCATACGTGAGTGCGGATTAGTGGCCTGAATCCATTGCGTGGAAGTTCTGTGTTTACCGGACTGGGCAGTGTTGCCTGAAACGCCCCAATCCTTGATGCTTTTTGAAGTCATTGCTTGTCTCCTTGGAAAAGTCAGCGTTCAATCAGTTATCTTTATGAGAATCAAAAATATAATATTCACGGTATGGTTGCAATACGCAAAGGATTAGGAATATTTACTGTTTTGATAAGCAAAAATAACAGGTGAGGATACACGCGGCCTGCAGGTCAGCAAGCGGAAGTGGATAATTGATTCGATAGAGGAAAAATGATGGCAATCCCATGGTTTTCAGTGTTGCAGGCCGTACCCTGGAGGCAGGTGATCGACAATGCGCCCAAGGTGGTGGAAGGCGCGAAGAAGTTCTGGAGTGCGGTGGCCAGGAATCCGCCGACGGAAGAGGGCGAGGTGGTCGATCTGCCGCTGGAGGTAGAAGAGGGCGCTGCTGTGCGGGCACTGAAGAAACAACTTGTCGTGCTGGAAAAATCCAATGCCGACCTACATCAGCAGATGTTGGCTTCATCCGAACTGATCAAGACGCTGGCCGACCAGAACGCACAGCTTGTTAACCGTATCGAGGTTAACCGCAAGCGCATGGCCTGGCTGACGCTGGTTTGTGTGCTTACTGCCGCGACGACGCTGGCTGTAGTCGCTTTCATCCTCACACAACATGCCGCCTGAGCGGCGTGTCTGTTTCGGCTTATCTCAGTTCTTTCAGCACAACTTTGACAAAATCCGCACGATGATTGATATCGTGCAACTGCACCGTCACCCTTAATTTGTCTGGCCCGTTCATGCGGCAGCGTTTGTCGCGCTGCAGCAGGTTGATGAGCTTGGCCGGGTCGAGGTCGGCCCTCGGATTGAATTGCAGCTGGATGGCACTGTCGCTGGCGTCTATCTTCAGGATGTCCATCGGCTTGGCCGCTACCCGCAGGCGATGACAGGCCATCAGTGCTTCGCCCTGTTCCGGCAGCAGGCCGAAGCGGTCGATCAGTTCCTCCTGCAGGTTATCCAGTTCGTCGTCATTGGTGCAATTGGCGAGGCGCTTGTAGAGCACCAGCCGCTCATGCACATCCGGGCAATAATCGCTGGGCAGCAGGGCGGGGGTGTGCAGGTTGATCTCGGTGGTGACGCCAAGCGGTGCGGAAATGTCCGGCTCCTTGCCGGCTTTCAGTTGTTTCACCGCATGGTTGAGCATGTCGGCATAGAGGTTGAAGCCGATCTCGTGCATCTCGCCGGATTGCGAATCGCCCAGCAGTTCGCCGGCACCGCGTATCTCCAGGTCGTGCATGGCCAGATGGAAACCCGCGCCCAGGTCTTCCAGCAGCTGGATGGCGTCCAGGCGCTTCTGTGCCTGTGTGGTGATCTTGCGGTGCGGGTCGGTCAGCAGGTAGGCATAGGCCTGGTGGTGCGAACGGCCAACGCGGCCGCGTAGCTGGTGCAGCTGGGCGAGGCCGAACATGTCGGCCTTGTTCATGATGATGGTGTTGGCGGTCGGCACGTCGATGCCGGTCTCGATGATGGTTGTACACAGCAGCAGGTTGAAACGCTGGTGGTAGAAATCACGCATGACGTGCTCCAACTCGCGTTCGCGCAGCTGGCCGTGAGCGATG
>PHCD01000157.1 GCA_002842135.1 Betaproteobacteria bacterium HGW-Betaproteobacteria-8
TGGATGGCGACCTTGATCCATTTATATCCGAGAGTTTGAAGCAGGGAGTGTAGCGGTGAGCGAGCAAGAGAATTTACCAGTCGTTGACGAGAACCACGTAATCGCGGAACGTCGCGAAAAACTGAAAGCGATCCGTGAAGCCGCCAAGGCCAGCGGTACAGCCGCTTTCCCCAACGACTTCAAGCCAGGTTACCAGGCTTCGGTTTTGCATGCCGAGTTCGGCGGTTTCGACAATGAGGTGCTGGAGCCAAAGGCGGTTGAGGTCAGTATCGCCGGCCGCATGATGCTGAAGCGCGTGATGGGCAAAGCCAGTTTTGCCACTGTGCAGGATAGCAGCGGCCGTATCCAGCTGTTCATTTCCAGGGAGAATATTGGCGAAGAGCTTTATGATGCATTCAAGAAATGGGATATGGGCGACATCCTTGCCGCAGAAGGCGTGCTATTCAAAACCAAGACCGGTGAACTTTCTGTCAAGGTTTCCAGGCTGCAGCTGCTGACCAAGTCACTGCGCCCCTTGCCGGAAAAATTCCATGGCTTGCAGGATCAGGAAGCCAAGTATCGCCAGCGCTATGTGGATCTGATCGTTTCCGAAGAGACACGCGCTACCTTCATCGCCCGCAGCAAGGTGGTGTCCGAGATTCGTGCCTTCATGCTGGAAAACCAGTTTCTTGAAGTTGAAACCCCGATGTTGCACCCGATTCCTGGCGGTGCTTCGGCCAAGCCTTTCATCACGCATCACAACGCGCTGGATATGCAGATGTATATGCGTATCGCCCCTGAGCTTTATTTGAAGCGTCTGGTCGTGGGTGGTTTCGAACGCGTGTTCGAGATCAACCGTAATTTTCGCAATGAGGGTCTGAGCGTACGCCACAATCCGGAATTCACAATGATGGAGTTCTACGCCGCCTATACCGATTATCTGTGGCTGATGGATTTCACTGAACGCTGCATCCGTGCTGCAGCCATCGCTGCCTGCGGTTCTGCCGTCGTGCAGTATCAGGGCCGTGAACTGGACCTGAGCAAGCCGTTCGAACGCCTGACCATAGTCGGTGCCATCCAGAAATATGCGCCGCAATATACGTTGGAGCAGTTGCACGATACTGCATTCCTGCGTGCGGAACTGCTGAAGTTTGGCGTCAAGCCATTCGATCATGCCGGTCTTGGCGCACTGCAATTGGCCTTGTTTGAAGAGACGGCCGAAGCACAATTGTGGAACCCGACTTATATCATCGATTATCCGGTCGAGGTTTCGCCATTGGCACGTGCATCGGACAAGAATCCTGAAATCACAGAGCGCTTTGAGTTGTTTGTCACCGGACGCGAGATCGCCAACGGCTTCTCAGAGCTGAACGATGCCGAAGACCAGGCCGCGCGTTTCCACGCGCAGGTGGCAGCGAAAGAGGCGGGGGATAATGAGGCCATGTATTACGATGCCGATTTTATCCGTGCGCTGGAATACGGCATGCCGCCAACCGGTGGTTGCGGTATCGGCATTGATCGCTTGGTGATGTTGCTGACGGATAGCCCAAGTATTCGCGACGTGATTCTGTTTCCGCACATGCGGCCGGAGCAGTCACTGTAGGCGTCTTTAATTAACGACGCAAAAAGACACATGTAATCAGCAAGTTAATTATAACGATAGAAAAACCGTCGCCTCATAACGACGGTTTTTCTGTTTCCAGGTCTTTGTTTTCTTGAGAAAATTTCCTATCTTATTGAATAATAAGAAAAATTCATGGTCGGCATAAGCATTGCTATAGGGTTTATGGGAACGCATTCGCCGCCAATATTCAATCATTCAAAGAGGTCAGTATGTTAAACAAGCAAGGTCTTTTCAGTCGCCGCAATCAAACCGAAGAATCACGTCCACCCGTACTCAGCTCCTTAAGTCAGATGAACGCACAGGATAAATTGAATTCCCAAGCCAGGAATGCGCAAGGTAAACCTTCCTCGCTGTCCCCCGGACAGTTGGCTGCAATGGAGTCGGCCACTTCACCGTCCAGCACAACATCCGTTGCAGAAACCAAGTCAGGTTCTTCGCCAGTGGAGCAGGCAAAAGCGGATCAAGGTGGAAGCCGTCT
>PHCD01000158.1 GCA_002842135.1 Betaproteobacteria bacterium HGW-Betaproteobacteria-8
TTTTAGTGTTTCAAAGTAGTAGCCCTTAATATCGAAAGGAAAAGTAATGGAAAGCGTGCAATTTTTAGCAATGATTCAAGCATACACAGGCATTGGTATTGGCCTGATCATCGGCCTGGGTGCTGCAGGTGCCTGTATCGGTATCGGTATCATGAGTGCCAGTTTTCTGGACGGCGCAGCGCGTCAACCGGAACTGACAGCTTCACTGCAAGTTAAGGTCTTCCTGCTGCTGGGTCTGATCGACGCTTCCTTCATTATTGGTGTTGGTCTGGCCATGATGTTTGCGTTCGCTAACCCATTGTTGGCAGTTGTTGCTTAAGTCCTTAACTAATCAGTTTAGCTGCGAGGTCCTGTCTGAATTGAAGGGCTTTGTAGCTAGGAGCAAAAGATGAATATAAACCTGACACTCTTTGCGCAGGCTATTACATTCGCAGTGCTGATTTGGTTTACCGCCAAGTTTATCTGGCCACCTTTGTTGGGTGCCATTGAAAAGCGCCAGAAAGAAATTGCGGATGGTCTAGCTGCAGGTGAACGTGGTCGCAGCGAGTTGGAGCAGGCCTCAAAGCGTTCTGCGGAAACTTTCGAAGAAGCCAAACTGCGCGCCAGCGATATCATTTCGCAGGCTGAAAAGCGCGCGACTGAAATCGTCGAAGCCGCAAAAGAGGCTGCTAAATCTGAAGGTGATCGCATTATTGCCGGTGCCAAGGCTGAAATTGATCAGGAAGTGAATCGTGCCAAGGAAGGTTTGCGTCAGCAAGTTTCTGCACTGGCTGTCGCTGGCGCAGAAAAGATTCTGCGTAAAGAGATCGATGCCAAAGCACACGCCGATATGTTAAGCACTATCGCCAACGAGCTATAAGAGAGCAAGTACGATCATGGCTGAAGCAATCACTATCGTTAGACCTTATGCCGTTGCTGCGTTTCGTCTGGCAAAAGAAAAGAAGGCCCTGACTCAGTGGTCTGAAATGCTCAATTTTGCTGCTGCTGTGGCAGCGGATGAGCAGATGAAGACTTATATCGAGGATCCTAAAGTCACATCGGCGGAATTGGAACAAATGTTCATTTCCATCTGTGGCAAGAAACTCGATGAGCCCGGTGTCAATTTGATCAAGCTGCTCGGCGAATATGGCCGATTGGCATTGTTGCCGGAAGTGGCGGCAGCCTTTGAAGAGCTCAAAGCTGAAGATGAGGGTGTGCTGGAAGCGGAAATTACCGCTGCAGCCAAGCCTGCAGACAGCGCAGTTAAAGACTTGGTAAAACGTTTGGAAGCCAAGTTCGGCAAGAAAATCGAAGCAAGCGTCAAGATCGACCCGGAGCTTATCGGTGGGGTCAAGATTGTGATTGGTGATACCGTCATCGACGCTTCCGTCCGTGGTCAACTACAAGAGTTGGCCTACACGCTTAAAAGTTAGGCCATAAAGGTCAGGAGACAGAGTAATGCAGTTATCCACATCAGAAATCAGTGAACTGATTAAAAGCAGATTAGAGAATTACGACAGCAGCGCAGAAGCACGTACCCAGGGTACCGTAGTTTCTGTGACCGATGGTATTGTACGTGTCCACGGTTTGTCCAATGTTATGTCAGGTGAAATGATTGAGTTCCCTGGCAATACATTCGGCCTTGCGCTCAACCTCGAGCGTGATTCAGTCGGTGCTGTGGTTCTGGGTGCATACGAACACATCACCGAAGGCGATACATGTAAATGTACCGGCCGTATTCTGGAAGTGCCGGTTGGTCCGGAACTGGTTGGCCGCGTGGTCAACGCGCTGGGTCAGCCGATCGACGGCAAGGGTCCGGTCAATGCCAAGATGACCGACAAGATTGAAAAAGTCGCTCCTGGTGTTATTGCCCGTAAGTCCGTTTCTCAGCCGGTACAGACTGGTTTGAAGTCTGTCGATTCCATGGTGCCGGTTGGTCGTGGCCAACGTGAGTTGATCATTGGTGACCGTCAGACAGGTAAGACAGCCGTTGCAGTTGATGCGATCATCAACCAGAAGGGTCAGAACATGACCTGTATCTACGTTGCGATTGGTCAGAAAGCTTCAACCATTGCCAACGTCGTGCGCAAGCTGGAA
>PHCD01000159.1 GCA_002842135.1 Betaproteobacteria bacterium HGW-Betaproteobacteria-8
GGCGAAAAGCTGAAACTGACTGCGCCATTGCCAGTCGAACTGGAGCGTTTCCTCAAACAGCTTGAGACGGATACACATGCCTAAGCAATATGACCTGATCGTCTTTGACTGGGACGGTACTTTAGCCAATTCCACACAGATGATCGTGGATTGCATGCGTGAGGCCAGCGCCGATGCAGGCTTGCCAGTGCCGGAACCTACAGCTGCCAGCAATATCATCGGTCTGGGGCTGGCCGAGGCAGTCCATGCCCTGTTCGGGGAACTCACTCCAGCTCAATACCAGCAATTGGTGGCGCGCTATCGCCATCACTACTACACGCGTGATGAGGATACGCCTTTGTTCGAGGGGGTGAGGGAGACCATCGAATACCTTAGTAAAGCCGGGTTCATGCTGGCCGTGGCGACAGGCAAAGGTCGCAACGGCCTTAACAAGTCACTGGAGAAGTCCGGTCTTGCTGATTTCATGCATGCGACACGTTGCGTGGATGAATGCTTTTCCAAACCGCATCCGCAGATGCTGCATGAACTGATGGATGAGCTGGTGACAGGGCCGGAACGTACACTGATGATTGGTGATACCAGTTACGATCTGCAGATGGCGAGCAATGCCGGCGTCACCAGCCTGGCAGTCACCTATGGCGCACATCCCGAGTCAGAACTGAAAAAACATCAACCACTGGTCTGCTTTGACCGGTTTACTTCGCTGGATCAGTGGTTGCGTGAACATGCCTGAACGTACACGTGTCATCTGCCGTAGTGAGGAAGTGCAGGAAAGAGCGCAAGGTTTGCGTTTTCAGCTGCCTGAACTCGGTGAGCGCACCACCGGCTTTGTCGTGCGCTACAATGGCAAGCTGCAGGCGTATGTAAATCGCTGTGCGCATCTGCCGGTGGAACTGGACTGGAACGAGGGTGATTTTTTCAATATCACCCGGGAATATTTGATCTGTGCTACACACGGCGCGCATTATCAGCCTGAAACTGGCGACTGTGTGATGGGGCCGTGTAAAGGCAGCGGTTTGCAGAAGATCGCAGTCCTCGAGCGTGACGGTGAAGTGTTGATACAACTGGATTCTATTTAATTAGGGATGTTTGAACATGGTGGATTATTCGAATAACGGCCCCGACTGGGAACGTAAAACCCTGGAAAAACTCGCCTTCGCGGCGGTAGACGAACAGCGTCGTTCGCGCCGCTGGGGGGTATTTTTCAAGTCGCTGACCTTTCTTTATCTGATTGTATTGTTACTGATAGGCATGGACTGGATCGGCAAGGATGCCGTTGCCAAGCTTGACCATACCGCGCTGATCGACATTCAGGGCATTATCGGTCCTGGTGCCGATGTTGATGCAGAGTCGGTGGTTTCCAGCCTGCAGGCGGCATTCGAGAACAAGCGCACCAAGGGCCTGATTCTGCGTATAAACAGTCCGGGCGGCAGTCCTGTGCAGTCCGGCATCATCAACGACGAGATCAAACGCCTGCGCACGTTGCATCCTGAAGTGCCGGTTTATGCCGTGGTCGAGGATATTTGCGCTTCTGGCGGTTATTACATTGCTGTGGCGGCAGATCAGATCTATGTCGACAAGGCCAGTATCGTCGGTTCGATTGGTGTGCTGATGGACGGTTTCGGTTTTACCGGAACGATGGAAAAGCTGGGAGTGGAGCGCCGTTTGCTGACTGCCGGTGAAAACAAGGCGATTCTGGATCCGTTCTCTCCGCCCAACGAGCAACATCAGCAATTTGCACAGAACATGCTGGATGAAATTCATCAGCAGTTTATCGGCATCGTGCGTGAAGGCCGCGGTGAACGCCTGAAGGAGACACCGGAGACTTTCAGCGGACTTTTCTGGACCGGCGAGGCAAGTATCAAGATGGGTCTGGCCGATGGTTTGGGCAGTTCGGAATACGTGGCACGTGAAGTGATCAAGGAAGAACGCATCGTGGATTTCACCGTGCGTGAAGACTTTGCTTCGCGCTTTGCCAAGCGTCTGGGCGCTACGATGGCGAACCAGATTTCGTTGGGCAATCTGCGTCTGCAGTAAATCCGTGATAAATAAAAAGCCCCGGTTGTTTTGCAACC
>PHCD01000160.1:0-621 GCA_002842135.1 Betaproteobacteria bacterium HGW-Betaproteobacteria-8
GAGGCCGACCATGTGCTGGCAGCCAGGTTCCTGGCCAGGTTCATAGAGGGTGATGTGCCGTGGTTGCACGTCGATCTTTCTGCCGTCAACCGCAAAGGCGGGCTGGGTGCCGTTGCCAGTGACATCAGCGGTTTTGGTGTCGGTTTCGGCTTGAGAGTCATTGAGGACATGCTGGCCGGAGAGAAAAATGGACATTAAAAAGGTCTTTCTCTATGCCGAATTCCAGGTTTCCATGCATTTCAGTGAGATCGACTGGGCGCCAGTCAATGTGCAGATGAACAGCTTCAGCGGCCTGAAGTCGAAAACCTGGTTGAGCGGCATCAATACCAATACAGTGGGCGGATTTTACGAGTTCGATTCCATCGCCAATGCCCAGGCCTATATCGATGGCTTGCTGGTGCCTTTTGCCGCACAGATTAACGGTAATCTGTCCGTAAAATTGTTTGACGGCGATATTACGCGGGATGCCAGTATTGGCATGTGCTCGCCGTATTACGTTGATTAACCGGGTTTTTGAACTGAATGTGTCGTAGCTCATGAAAATCATGAGTTACAAACTTGTTACAAAGTCCCGTCATCAGGCCGCATTTAGCCGGCGTTAGAGAGTGACCTGCAGTATTT
>PHCD01000160.1:738-2800 GCA_002842135.1 Betaproteobacteria bacterium HGW-Betaproteobacteria-8
ATAGGCGCCATTATTGGCGGTGTTGCCGGCGGCTTGCTCGGCAGTCAGATCGGCAAGGGTAATGGCCGTGTCGCCGGTGCTGCAGTAGGCGCCGGTGTCGGTGCGGTGGTGGGTGACCGTATCGGCAACAGTCAGACGACGACTTACAGCAATCGCCCGATCGAGCGTTGTGTGGTGACGGATAACTGGCAGACTATCAATGCGGGTTATCTGGTCAGCTATCATTACAACGGCCGCGATTACACGACAATGCTGGACCATGATCCGGGCAGGACCATTCCAGTGCGCGTCAGTGTGAATGCCAGTCATGGAGTGTCCAATATCATCTATCACCAGCATGGCTATACTTCGCCGACCTATGTCGTGCCGGGTCATCCGGTAGCGGGCTATCGCGCCCAGCCTTACGCCATGAATATCCACTACAGGAATGACAAGGGTGGGTCGTGGAAGAAGGGTAACGACAAACATCACCGTCACGGCTCCAGAGACAGACACTATTACTGATAAAACTGGTTTTTGAAGCCGGAATAAAAAAACCGCTGAGAATTTCAGCGGTTTTTTTTATGCGTTTTCCTTGCGGGTCTTCCTTGCCTGCATTTGGGCGCTTGCCCAGCGCCAGATGAAGCCGTCTGGAATTTCGGTGCCATCGAGGATATAGCTCAGCGCCTTGTATTTGCTTAAAGTGAGTGGCAAGGCATCTTTTGCGCCGGGCTGTCCGCAGAGCAGTATCTGGTCGCCCGGCAGGAGCAGCATGTCGGTCTCCGGCTGCAGTATGGGTCGATTGTCGCGTAGCAGCAGCAATGCTACGAGATCAAGTTTGCTGTCGCGGTCGCTGGGGTCGCGCATCAAGGTGTCCAGCGTGATGGATTTTCCCCAGGACAGGAAGTTGTAGACGGCTGGAGCGTGATAGCGGTCGATAGTGATAGCCCAGGTTTCGGGGACGTTCTCACCGACGATGCCGACCAGTTTGCTGATGAGCTGGTTGGCCCAGGCGTTGGTCTGGTTGCGCACCATGGACAGGAACTGTGCCAGTAGTGGCGAGATCATGTGAGCCAGGCATTCGTGCGCGATGATGTCGCTGGGTTGCATTCTGATGTCGGCGTTGAAGTGCTCGAACAGGGGTTCATTGTAGCGCCTGTTTTTGCGGATGACGACGAACAGTTCCGGGTTCATTTCGCGCGCAGTCATGACGATGGACAGGTTGTTGATGTCGTTGTCGGTGCCGGCAACAATGCCGACAGCATCCCTGACACCTGCTTCTTCCAACGTTCTGGCTTCTGCGCCGCTACCGATGATGCAGTTTTCACAACCGGTCAACTCGGGGTCTGCCTCGACGATAGTGGTCGTGATCTGCTCACGTTGCAGATTCTCGACCACGGATTTGCCGAAGCGGCCATAACCGCAGACTATCCATCTGCCGATAGGAGGGCAGGCAGGCGAGGGTAGACTGTGACCGGGTACGCCGGTCAGCCATTCATGTAATAGATAGGTACCCAGCGCATGGACTTCCATCGCCAGATGGTCGCCGAATAGTGTGTAAGGATTGATGATGTGATCGGTGCCGAAGGAGGCCATATTGGCTGCCGTCTCCTTGTTGTCGGCACGTGCCAGCACCATAAGGTCCGGATTCATCAGCTTGACGCCAATTGCGACTGCAAGGTTCACTTGGTCGTAGTCGGTCAGCGCAGCAACGCCGGCACACATCGGGTGGCGCACGCCGGCCCTGATGAGGACATCGGGCATCTGTGCGTCAGCGCAAAGCACCGGGATATCGAACTGGTAATCTTCCAGTTCCAGTTCATTGACGCGATCCTGTTGGTTTTCAATCACCACTATGCGTATTTGTTTGCGATCCAGCGCGCTGACCAGCAGGCTGCCGGTTTCGCCATAACCGCAGATGATATAAAAGGGTTCGTGCAGGTTTTGCACTTCCCGTGCGAATCTTGAAGTGGTGAACGCCTGACGCAGGCCGGAATCCTGAAACAGTGAAATGATCTTGCCGATGGCATAGAACCAGGGGATGACCGTCATGTAGATGGAGAGCGTCATCCATAGGCGTTGT
>PHCD01000044.1 GCA_002842135.1 Betaproteobacteria bacterium HGW-Betaproteobacteria-8
GAAAATGGAAAGGAACCCGCTTGAACATCCTGTTTCTCTGCACCGGCAACTCCTGCCGCTCGATTCTGGCCGAGGCCACCTTCAACGCATTGGCTCCGGCTGGCATGCGCGCCATGAGCGCTGGCAGCCAACCGGCCGGCTATGTGCACCCACGCTCAATCGCATTGCTGCAAAGTGAAGGCATTCCGACCGAGGGCTATCACAGCAAATCCTGGAATGACCTGCCAATGACGCCTGATATCATCATCACAGTCTGCGGCAATGCCGCTGGCGAGACCTGTCCGGCTTATCTTGGCAATATATTGCGGTCGCACTGGGGAGTTGAAGACCCGGCGAAAGCCACAGGCAGCGATACCGAAATTGACGCGGCCTTCAGACTGGCTTATACGATTCTGAGACGGCGTATCGAATCATTTCTCAGCTTGCCGGCCGACACTATGCATGACAAAGACAAACTCGCCAACGCGCTGGCCGAAATCGGTGAAAAATTGAACTGAAACTGATACCGCCTAGCGGGCGATGGAGATACCCAAGCGTATCTGGGTATCGCGGTCGCGGTCGAACTCCAGCAGCGTTTCACCATAGCCTGAGAACATCTGCAAATGAACGAAACTGCCGGTGCGCGCAAAAATACGCTCGCTGATCGGATAAGAAATATCCAATTGTCCGCTAGCGAAACCCGACGTTCCCTGACGATACATACCGCTCCAGATCAATCCATCCTCGCGGCCATAACGTACATTCCAGTCGACATAACCTCGAAAACGTTGAATATCGCGGTTCTCATGCTTGTCTATATAGTGATAAATCTTGGGTGCGAAGGTCAATCTTCTGCCTTGCGACATATCTAAATGCCAGGCTGGAATCAAGTAGGCAGTATCGATCGATCTCGATTCCGGCGAACTGCGCCCATTCGATTCATGTTCCAGTCCCACACGCCATTCGGTCGGCAGCGGCTGTTTTTCACTGCCTGCCCATTGATAGAACAGGCCAGGACGATAGCTGGTGTCGCGGAACGGGCTGGAATCCTCACCCAGATCCCAGAGCGAGGTTTGCGTATAGGTAAAATAGAGATTGCTCAGCAAGGGCGAAAAACCGCCAATGATGCCCTCCGGGTCGAACAATCGATATTTGAAGCTGAGCTGAAACCTGGCATCGGCGCCGTGATCTGAATCATGGCCGAGCACAAAATACATTGGCTCATGTGCCGAAAGTGCCGGTTCATCGCCCGGCTTGGCAAGGACAATTCTGGGCGTCGGAATAATCTCAGTTTCAGCCGCTTCATTATCGGCAAGCGCGTCATCAACTTGTCCAACATCAGGCTCGACTACAGTAGCAACAGGGCCTGCAGCCTCATCCGCCGCCAGCAGCAGGAATTGATTGGAATCGACATCGACCAAACTGGCCTTGATTACCCCCACATATTTTTTAGCGGGAACCAGTACAAAGCTCCGGCGATTTTCTGTTGTTTGCTGCCCGTCTTCGCTGAGCAGTTCAAGCTCTTCCGTGACGCCCGATCCACTCAGTTGCAGCTTCAGTGTTTGCGGCCAGGCAGCTTGCCCAGGCTTGATGATTTCCAGCGTCAGTTTCTGCCCAGCGTTGATGACTGTGCTGTGACTGATGACCAGCCAATCCCCGGCAGCCAGGCTGCCGATAGACAGGGTCATTGCCAACACAAACATGAGGATTTGGCTTAATTTTTTCATTTTCAGGCTTCTCAGCATTAGGAAGACCTCCGGCGGTGCCGGAGGTTTGAAAGACGAAACTACTCTCTCTGGCTGCTGAGCAGCTGATTCCAGCTTACCAGCGCAGACAGAAAACAATCATTGGACTATACGGCGCTTGAAGTGTTTCGTGTTATTTCTTCGGTAGTGCATAAACCAGCAGGCTATCGCCCTGTTTATAGCCGAAAATGGCATTGCCGCCTGCAGCAACTGCAATGTATTGAACGCCATCAAGCTCATAACTGACTGGCGGTGCATTGACGCCGGCATCGGCAGTGGCTTGCCACAGCAGTTTGCCGTTATCCGCATCGTAGGCGTTGAAATGGCCATTGCCCTCACCCGTAAACACCAGGCCGCCCGCTGTCGCCAGCACGCCACCGAGCAAAGGCTGCGCAGTCTCCTGCTGCCAGCGTATCTTGCCGTCGGTCAGGCTGATGGCACTCAAGAGACCCCAGCGCGCATCATCGGTAGGTTCCGAGGCCGTGTAGCGAATCGCTGGCATGCCGTCTTTCGCAGGGGTCTCGTGTAGCGTGTATTTGATGGGGGCATGGATACCGGCAACAAAAGCTTTCTGGCTTACCTGATCGACCGCAATTGGCGACCAGTTCGCACCGCCAAGGATGCCAGGAAAGATGCGGGTGCCCTCAAAAGTTGGCTTGGCGAAGAGATTTTCTTGCGGAACAAAAGACTCGGACTTGAACAGGAGTTTGCCGGTCCTGCGATCATGCACATAGAACCAGCCGGTTTTGCTGGCCTGGCCTACTGCCGCGACTTTTGCACCATTCACCGTTACATGGAACAGCGCCGGCGGGCTGGCAACGTCGTAGCCCCACAGGTCATGCGGCACCTGCTGGTAATACCAGCGCAGCTTGCCGCTATCCACATCGAGCGCAACCAGGGATACCGTGTACAGATTGTCGCCCGGCCGTGAAATATCATTCATCTGCGGCGAAGGATTGCCTGTACCGAAATAAAGCAGGCCCAAGGCTGGGTCGATAGCTGGCGTACTCCAGACCGAACCGCCGCCATATCGGGCTGCATCGGGGTGTTTGGGCAGCGCTGCTTGCTCGACAGCGATATCGCGGTGCAATGGCATGCCGTCAGCCGTAGTTTCGGCAAAATCCCCTTCCCAGCCCTGCAATGGAATACTATCGAACTGCCAGACCTTCTTGCCGGAGTTGACATCATAAGCCGCCAAAAAGCCAGGACGCCCATAACGGCCGGTAACGCCGATCACCGCACCCAGCGGCGCATCACTGGCCGGATTGTCGATATGCAAGCCGTAACCGACTCCGGTAACGCCGATCATGACCTTGCCCTTGTAAACCACGGGAGCCATGGCCATACCGATACCGGTGCCGCCAGTGACCTTGGCCGTGCTGTTAGGGTCGCTGCTGTTCAATTCATCCTGGGTTTCGGTGCTGACATTGGCTTCAACCACGTTGATATCCCACAGCACTTTGCCTGACCTTGCTTCCAGCGCAATCAAGCGGGCATCCACCGTACCGATGAATACCTTACCGTCACTGACGGCAACACCGCGATTCGCCGGACCGCAGCACAATTTCCAGTCCGCGCGGCGCTGATGCTTGTAGCGCCAGAGCTGCTTTCCCGTTCTGGCATCCAGCGCCACGACATCATTGAATGGCAATGACAGATACATCACGCCATTGCTGACAACAGGCGTTGCCTGAAAGGTCTTTTTAACCCCGCTGTTATATTGCCAGGCCAGCGCCAGGTTTTGAACGTTATCCCGGTTAATCTGCGCCGATGGCGAGAATCTCTGGTTTGTATAATCGCGGCCATAACTTGGCCACTCAGTATTTGCCTGATCCCCAATCTGGATTGAAGTCGAAACATTGGAACAGGCAGATAGCATGGCCAGTGATGAAATCAGGAAAAATTTCTGCAATACATTTGGTTTACTCATGGCGTGGGCGAATTCCTGTATTGATATACTGACTAGTATACCCATTTGTCTAATTACAAAGCTAGCGCAGCAACATATCCTGCATGATCTGCTGGCAACATAATTCCTTTTGCCCGCAAACATACCCAAGTCATTAATCCAATCGACTAAAAGAGAGTCGTAATGACAGATACTGCTTCCCGAATCAAAACATCAAAACCTTCCGACGTGGCAAAAAAGCTGGTATGCGAATCTGCCATCCGCACTGAGCTGGAATCTGATAATCAGGATTTGCGTGCAACGATGCGCTGCAGCATGCAGGGCCTGGATTGACTTGGAGAGCCCTGATCCTGATAGCCCTGTTCAAAAGCCAGGATTTCCAGCTTTTCGCGGAACACCTCCTGCAGCTCATCAGGCTTCAGCAGGAAATCCGGATTGCTCGGCTTACCGTATAACTCCTGCCCCTGCATGAAGGTCTCATAAATCAGCACACCACCTGGTGCCAGACTGTCGATGAACTGATCGAACAAGGGGCGGTGCAGATAACGGCAGACAACAATGGCGTCGAACTGCTGTTCGCGATAGGGCCATGCGTCCTGTTCAATATCGGCCAGCCGTGTGTTGATACCCGCGATGCCCCGCATACTATCAAGCGCCTGCCGGTTCCTGTCCACGGCCTCCACCTCCAGGCCCTGTGCAGCCATCCAGCGCGCATTACGTCCATTGCCTGCCGCCACATCCAGAACGTGCCCAAGTGCCCTGATCCGATGGGCATGGGCCAGCAGCCAGGCGGAAGGCGGCTCAGCGAGATCCTTCCGCAATAAAGTAAAATGTGCCAAGGTTCAATGTCTCCGGCCAATCATGACCGATGACGCAAGATTCGGCATTGCCCAATAAAAATGATGCTGTGCTCTTTGATGCGCATGGTTACAATATCCAGTCAGATTGGCCTAACCATTTTATGTCAGAAACCCCCACTGCAGCCGCAGATTCGAAACCAGATGCAAACCAGTAACGCAGAGTTGCGCTGGCAGGACGGCCAGCCTGTCTCCCAACAGTTCGATGATGTCTATTTCTCGCGCGATAGTGGCTTGGCGGAGACGCATCATGTTTTCATCCATCACAACCAGCTGGAACAACGCTGGCAAAATCTGCAGTCCAGCCACTTCACCATTGCCGAAACCGGCTTTGGCACTGGCCTCAACTTTCTCTGCGCCTGGGATTTGTGGTTAAAGCTGGCACCTGCCAATGCACGTTTGCATTTTGTCAGCTGCGAAAAACATCCACTCAAGGCAGACGACCTGAAACAGGCGCTGGAATTCTGGCCTTCATTAAAAACGCTCAGTTCACAATTGATTGAGCAGTATCACAGCCTGCCCAGCGGCATGCACCGGCTGGTTTTTGAGCAAGGGCGTGTCGTGCTGACCTTGTTGATCGGCGATGCCAGCAACATGCTCAGCCAGCTGCATGCCAGCGTGGATGCCTGGTTTCTGGATGGCTTTGCCCCGGCCAAAAACCCGGAGATGTGGCAACCTGCCCTCTATGCCCAGATGGCTAGACTATCGTACCAGAACACAAGCTTTGCCACCTTTACCAGTGCTGGCGCCGTCAGGCGAGGCCTGCAGGAGGCCGGCTTCAAGGTGGAAAAAGTTGCCGGTTTCGGCAGCAAACGCGAAATGCTTTGCGGCAGCTTTGGCTCCGGCCAGGCTCCAGCCTCACACACGCCAGCAAAGGCACTGGTCATAGGTGGCGGCATCGCCGGTTGTGCCAGTAGCCATGCACTGGCATCGCGCGGTTGGCAGGTAACCCTGATAGAACGGCATGCAGGCATCGCTACCGAGGCATCCGGCAATCCGGCCGGCATGCTCTACCCTCGCCTCGCCATGCAGGAAACAGTGATGAGCCGGCTTGCGCTATCCGGCTTTCTCTACAGCATGCGCCTGCTGAAAATCCTGGGACTGGCGCCTGGAGACTACAGCCAGTGCGGCCTGTTGCAGCTGGCTTTCGATGCCAGGGAGGCAGAACGTTGCAAGGCAATCTCGAACCTGGGATTGCCCACAGATATCGTACAAGGCGTCGATGTCAACGAAGCCAGCCGCATCGCAGGTATCCCCTTAACAAAGAACGCGCTGTATTTCCCTCATGCCGGATGGGTGAAACCACCAGCTTTCTGCGAGGCTTTATCCCATCATCCGAACATCCAGCTGAAATTGAGCAAACAGGTCATCCGCATCGAGAAAAGCCACGGCTTATGGCAGGCCTGGGACGGTGAAACACTGCTGGATGAAGCTCCGGTGCTGATTCTGGCAACCGCAAACGACAGCCTGCATTTCAACCAGGCCGCCCACCTGCCCTTGCAACCGGTACGCGGCCAGATATCGGTTGCCCCGGCTTCGGCATTCAGCCGGCAACTGAAAACAGTGCTTTGCACCGATGGCTACATCAGCCCGGCTATCAACGGCAATCACTGCATGGGCGCCACCTTTTCGCCTGACGATACCGCACTGGATATTCGGCATGAAGACCATCTATTGAACCTGAAAATGCTGGGCAAGATGTCCGCCGGGCTGCAACAAGGATTCAAGCCAGAAGACTTGCGTGGCCGCGCGGCGTTGAGAGTGGCCACTGCAGATTACCTGCCGCTGGTGGGCGCATTGATGGATGCCGATGCACTCAGGCTAAACCCGCCCAGGCATTACAGCAAGACACCCGCCCTGCCGTACCTTGAAGGCCTCTACATCAACACCGGCCACGGCTCAAAAGGCATCACCCAAGCGGCATTTTGTGCGGAAATACTGGCTTCGGCCATCTGCGGGGAACCCTTGCCTGCCGACAGTAAAGTCGTGGCAGCGCTTGACCCCAATCGCTTTTTGCTGCGAAAGTTAGGGCTTAAGCACCTGGTCAAAGGCCTGACTGGCCTCGTCGACAAACAACTTCCCCGTGCCGTGTAATGACAAGCAACGCATTGTTTCAATCCGCATTTGAGCAGCACCGCAACGGCCAGCTGGCTCAGGCTGAGTCCGCCTATCTGCAATTTATCGCCTGCCAGCCCAGGAATGCCGCCGCCCTGCACCTGCTCGGCCTGCTCTACCAGCAAACCGGCCGCCATGCGCAGGCCGTCGAACTTATTGCACAAGCGCTCGATATTGAACCGAACAACCCCGATTACCTGAATAATTATGGCGCGGCTTTACGTGCAAACGGCCAGACTGAGCAAGCTATCCACTGCTACCGTAAGGCCTTGCAGATCACGCCAAAAGATCTCGACCTGCAGAACAACCTGGGCAATGCCTGCCTTGAACTGCATCGCTATGAAGAAGCGGCAGGCTGCTACCGGCGGGTATTAAGAGCAGTGCCGCAGGATCAGGATGTGCGGGCAGCACTGTGCCATGCGCTGCAATCCTACGGTTTCCAATGCCATGACAAAGGCATGTACATTCAGGCCGAGGCTGCCTATGAAGAGGCGATCCAGCTGAATCCCCGCATCGGGGCCTATTACTATAACCTGGGCAACGCACAACGCGAGCTGGGCAAAACCGAAGCTGCCCTCAAAAGCTACCAGCAGGCACTGAAACTGATGCCGGACGATGCCGACGTATACAACAACCTTGGCAATGCCCTGCGCGAAACCGGCAAGCTGAAAGAGGCCATCGAGGCTTACCAGCACGCATTGCAGCTAAATCCGCAGCTTTACCATGCAAAAGTGCACCTGGTGCACCAGAAACAGCATGCCTGCGACTGGAATGGGCTGGAACCGGACATCCTGGAAATCCGGCACTGGGTGACATCCGTACCGGAAGCGCAGGTTTCACCTTTCGCCTTTCTCGCAATGCCAACGACCACGCCGGAAGAGCAGAAGCAATGCGCTGACAACTGGGTCAAGAACCGGTTTGCACAACTGCTCGAAGCCCCTCAAGTCAGGGCATTCGAGGCCAACGCCAGCCACAAGAAACTGCGCATTGCTTATCTTTCCAGTGATTTCCGCCTGCATCCGCTGGCTTTCCTCATCAGCGAGTTGATCGAATCGCATGACCGCAAGCGTTTTGAAATCCATGCCTACTCCAATGCACCAGACGACAAAACCCCGGAACGCAAACGTCTGGAAAAGGCATTCGATCATTTCGTCGATATCCGCACCCTTTCCATCACCGACGCGGCCAGCCGCATACAAAAGGACCAGATCGATATCCTGGTCGACCTCACCGGCTTTACGCAGGCCAGCCGCAGTGCAATAGCCGCGCTAAGGCCAGCACCAATCAGTATCAACTGGCTGGGCTATCCCGGCACCATGGGCAGCTATCACGACCGCCCCTTGTTCGATTACATACTGACCGATAACTTCGTCACGCCTGAAAACCAGAACGCCAGTTTTGCCGAGACAACGCTCCGCCTGCCGCTCTGCTATCAGCCGAATGACAGCAAGCGGCCGGTCGGCAAGGCTACCAGCCGCGCTGAAAACAGCCTGCCTGAAGACAGTTTCGTCTTCTGCTGCTTCAACCAAACCTTCAAGATAATCCCGCAAGTATTTGATATATGGATTAATTTACTAAAAGAAAGACCAGGCAGTGTGCTCTGGCTGCTGGAATGCAATGCATTAGCGAAAGAAAACCTGCAACGCGAAGCTGAAGCACGCGGTGTAGCTGCCAATCGCCTTGTCTTCGCCCCCAGGATGCCGATTGCCGAGCATCTGGCCAGGCACCGGCTGGCCGACCTGTTTCTCGATACCCTGCCTTACAACGCCCACACCACCGCCAGCGATGCATTATGGATGGGCCTGCCATTATTGACCTGTACCGGGCAAACATTTGCCAGCCGCGTAGCGGGCAGCCTGCTGCATGCACTCGGCATGGATGAACTCATCACCAACACACTGCAAGCCTATGAACAGAAAGCCCTGCAGCTGTCTGCCGATAAAGCCTTATTGGATTCCCTCAAACAGCAGTTGCAGACAAACAGGGACAATTCCCCGCTGTTTGATACCCGTCGCTTTACCAAAGACCTGGAACAGCGCTACGAAGATGTCTGGCAGCGCTATCTTGCCGGGCAATAAACACAGATTTTGCCGCTTATGCTAAAGTGATTTTAAAATCGATCAAACCACCCAACAATATAATTAAAACAATCATATAAGAGAAAACCATGGCAGCAATCGACATCACCCCAGTTCTTAAATTCATGGTCGACAAAGGCGCATCCGACCTCTTTTTCAGCACAGGCGCGGCCATTCATATGGAGATTGAGGGCGACACCATCCCGATTAATGCTCAACTCATGGCCCCGGGCATGGTGCAAGAGATTGCCTATAGCTTGATGAGTGAGGATCAGACCAAGGAATTCGAGCGTGAATACGAGATGAACTTCGCCGTCAGCCGCAAGGATATCGGGCGCTTCCGCGTCAACGTATTCCGCCAGCGCGGCGAGGTGGGCATGGTCGTCCGCCACATCAAGACCGATATCCCGTCATTTGAAACATTGGGACTGCCGCCGATCCTGAAAGAACTGATCATGCGCAAGCGAGGCCTGCTGCTGGTTGTCGGCGCCACCGGCTCCGGCAAGTCCACCACGCTGGCTTCCATGATCGATTACCGCAACACCAACAGCACCGGCCATATCGTCACCATTGAGGATCCGATCGAGTTCGTTCATCCACACAAGAAATCGGTGGTCGACCAACGCGAAGTCGGCATCGACACCCACTCCTTCGACAACGCGCTGAAGAACGCCATGCGTCAGGCGCCGGACGTGATCCTGATCGGCGAAGTGCGTGACATGGATGGCATGAAACAAGCCATGGCTTATGCCGAAACCGGCCACCTCTGCCTGGCCACGCTACACGCCAACAACGCCAACCAGGCGCTGGAGCGTATCATTTCCTTCTTCCCGCAGGATGCCAAAGCCGGCCTGCTGCTGGGCCTGTCGCTCAACATGGTAGGCATCATCTCGCAACGCCTGATTCCTGGCACGCAGGCCAAGCGTGTCGCTGCGATGGAGGTCATGATCAACTCGCCTTACATCGCAGAACTGATCCAAAAGCAGAAGATCGAAGAGATCAAGGAGATCATGGCCGACAACAACGATATCGGCATGAACACCTTCGACCAGTCCTTGTTCAAGCTCTTCAGCGCAGGCAAGATCGACCAGGAAAACGCATTGAGCTATGCGGACTCCCGTAACGACCTCTCGCTGAAAATGCGGCTGGCGGCGGAGGGTTCAAAAAGCAGCAGCGATGGCGGCAGCGGTGGCTTCGGCACGATCATCAGCTAAACTTGCACGAGCGGGGTTTTAAATGGCCTGGCCTGGAATTTTTCTTGACCGCTGCAGTCTTAGTGACTGATAAGAAACAAAAATCAGGGGTCGCACATGTCTCCGCTCTTGCTGGTTCCGCTACTTGTAATTTTCACCAGTACCGCTCATGCGGAAGTCTACAAATGCCAGACCGCAAACAATCAGATTGTATATTCCGACACGCCCTGTGAAGCCGACAGCAAAGAGATTGCTACGGATATCATGAGCCCTGCACCACTAAGCGTAGACACGGGAAGCAAAGCCAACATCATGCGGCAGCTGGATGCAGCGGTTAAATCCGCCATCGCCGCTAACGATATGACGCGGGCACGTGCTTTGGCTACAACGACGGAACACAAGGAGTGGATTGCTGCCGCCATGAAAGAAAATGCCCGCCAGACCTTTAAATCTCCGGCGGAACTGAGAGAAGAAAAAGCATCATCCGCCGAATGTGCTGCGGCAAAACGCAAGCTTGAAGCAGAAGCAAACGCTAGATTCAGCGATCCTGAAGTGCTTAGTGCGAAAAGAAGCCTGATGCATGCTGCCTGTGGTACCGTAGAACCGATAATTGTTGAGCAAGCACCGCAATCAACAATGCTTTACAATTCCCCTTACTATCATCGGTTCGTAGACAGAAACTGGCAGCGCCCGCATTACCCAGATTGGCGTCACAAACGTTCGGTAAACGAGCCTCAGGCTCCTGTACAACCAAAGACCCCCAAGCAATCAAAGCATACAATTCAATTAAAACAATAATTATCAATACCAACCACTTACAGACTGCCTTATCAGTTATCGGGGAAATAACAAGCGTCCGTACCTGTCAAACACGGATAACCAACTAATTAGATCAAGAAAGGTTTTATGATGAACACACAACTAAAAGTAACCGTGATTGCTCTTGCATTCGCACTGGGCGGCTGCGCCAACATGACGGAAACCCAGAAAGGCACCGCCAAGGGTGCAGCCATCGGCGCTGGCGCTGGTGCCGTAGTAGGCGCAGTTGCAGGCGGTAAAAAAGGCGCGCTGATTGGCGCTGGTGTAGGTGCGGCTGGCGGCGCGATTGCCGGCAACATCTGGTCCAAACGCATGGAAGCGCAGAAGCAGGAAATGGAGCAAGCTACTGCCGGCACTGGTGTAGCTGTAACCCAGACCGAAGACAACCGCCTGAAGCTGGAAATCCCCAGCGACATTTCCTTTGATACCAACCGTGCTGACATCAAGCCTAATTTCCGTCCCATCCTGGACAAATTCGCTGCCAGCCTGGTACAGAACCCCAATACCACCGTGTCCATCATTGGCCACACTGACAGCACCGGCTCCGATGCTATCAATGACCCGCTGTCCATCAATCGCGCAGCCAGCACTCGCGATTACATCACCGCACGTGGCGTAGCGGTAAGCCGCATCAGCATCGATGGCCGCGGATCGCGTGAACCGGTTGCCAGCAACGATACTGCTGCAAACCGTGCCAAGAACCGCCGTGTCGAGATTTTTGTGGCAGAGCCCGCTCCAGCCAATTAAAAGCCCGGCATAAGCAGTGTAAAAATAAAAAGCCGACCTTAAGGTCGGCTTTTTATTGCCTGCAAATCAGCAGGTTTTAGTGCTTATTTTCAGTGCTTGTCGTCCATCCTTGAAGCCACGACTGCTGCAACAACGATCAGGCTGCCGCCCAGCCATTCCCGCAAGCTCATGGCTTCATTTGCCCAGAAATACGAGGCAATACCGGCAACCACCAGTTCAAACAGGAAAATCACCGCAGCCCGCGTCACGGGGATCTGTGTCAGGCCATACTGTACCAGCATGGTCGCCGCTATCAGCAGCAACGATATCAAGCCCATCAGCAGCCAATTGCTCAAGGTCAGCACTTCCGCATTGGGCATGGGGTGGGTCTGAAACAGCAACACTACGCCCGCAACGGCCACCACCCCAAACCAGACCGCCATCGACTTCACGCGCAGGCTCAAATGGGTAGATCGGCGCGTAATCACATTGGTCAGCGCAAACCCCAAACCGGATGAGAGTGCCAGCCACTCGGCCTCATTCTCGGGTAATGGCCAGGCATCGGGTTGCCAGAACATGATGCAAGCCCCGACCAAGGAAGTCACAACGACCAGAAAGCCTTTGAGGCCGGTATGCTCCTTGAGCCAGAAATGCGCGAGTATCAGCGTCCACAGCGGCGAAAGATAAAACAGCAGCATGACGCGCATCACCTCACCATCGATGATGGCGATGACGTAACTGAGATTGGTCCAGCCTGCTGCCAGTGCCAGCCACCAGGCGCTTTGCGGCAAACTGAACAGGCCGCGCCAATGCCGGGCAAAGATCAACGCCCCGATGAGGGCAGCTATCGAGTATGTATAGAAGCTGGAAGCGATGCCTGACACGCCCGCCTCCTGCATGATGCGGTACGGATACCAGATCACGCCCCAGCTGGCAGCGCCGAAAAGCAGGCCGAATACTGCAATTTGATGTTTGTTATTGTGCATTTATGGTTTTGTACTCTTGACGCTCAATTTATAATGTCTGCATGAACCCGAATCTGAACAAGCTGCAACCCTACCCGTTCCAACGTCTGCGCGACCTGTTTGCGGGCACCACACCCAATCCGGACTACAAGCCGATCAACCTGTCGATCGGCGAACCCAAGCATGCGACACCAGCCTTGATCAAGGATGCCCTGGTCAGCAATCTGGCCGGGCTGGCGAATTATCCCACGACTGCCGGCATTCCCGCGCTGCGCGAGGCAATTTCTGCATGGCTGGCACGTCGCTACAACATTCCGGCATTGAATGCAGAAAAAGAGATTGTCCCGGTCAATGGCAGCCGTGAAGCGCTGTTCGCCTTTGCCCAGGCCGTGATCGACGACAGCCGCCCTGCCCCTGTCATCATCTCGCCCAACCCGTTCTACCAGATTTATGAAGGCGCAGCCCTGCTGGCCGGTGCCGAGCCTTATTTCCTCAACAACCTGCCGGAAAACGGCTTTGTCATGGATTTCGACAGCGTGCCGGAGAATGTGCTGCAACGCACGCAACTGGTCTACCTGTGTTCACCCGGCAACCCGACCGGCAAGATCATGTCGCTGGAACAGTGGAAGCAGGTATTTGAGCTGTCTGACCGCTACGGTTTCGTCATTGCCGCCGACGAATGTTATTCGGAGATCTATTTCGACGAAGCGCAGCCGCCGCTGGGTGCGCTGGAAGCCGCACACAAGCTGGGCCGCGATTATACGCGGCTGGTGGTGTTCAGTTCGCTCTCCAAGCGCTCCAATGTGCCGGGCATGCGCTCCGGCTTCGTTGCCGGTGACGCGAAGATCCTGGAGAAATTCCTGCTCTACCGCACCTACCACGGCTGCGCCATGAACCCGGCCGTGCAACACGCCAGCATCGCCGCCTGGAACGACGAGGCACACGTCATCGAAAACCGCCGGCTCTACGACGAGAAATTCAAGGCGGTGACGCCTCTGATCAAGCAGCGACTTGATGTCGAACTGCCGGACGGTGCCTTCTATTTGTGGGCGCGAACCGACATGCCGGATACCGAATTCGCGCTCAGGCTCTACCACGAGAAGCACGTGACGGTGCTGCCGGGCAGCTATCTCGCGCGCGAAGCGCACGGTGTCAACCCGGGCCGAAACTTTATCCGGCTGGCGCTGGTGGCCTCTCTGGAAGAATGCAAGGAAGCGGCTGAGCGCATTCTGAGCCTGTAATCGATGTTTTTCGCCGTGCTGCCAGATGGCACGGCGCTTTAACTTTCAATCAATGTTTTTCAATTAGTATTTCAACCCGAGTTTTTCAATCCGCAAAAGGAGTAGCAACATGAGTGAACGCATCATCATGCGCGTAGGCGAAGCTTTGGTCGCAGGCGGCCCAGCCGGTACCGCGGCAGAACCGGAAGTCGTTATCGGTGAAATGAACGGACCCATGGGCACTGCCTTCGCCAACCTCTTGGGCGATCAGGTCAAGGGTCACACCCGCGTGCTGGCCATCATGAACACCGACATCATGGTGCGCCCCGCCACCATCATGGTCAGCAAGGTCACGGTCAAGGATACGCGCTACACCAAC
>PHCD01000045.1 GCA_002842135.1 Betaproteobacteria bacterium HGW-Betaproteobacteria-8
ATATCGGCGCTGAGTTTTGCATCATCGATATCCGCACCTTCCGCCCAGATAATCAGTATGTCGCGCAGGGTGTCGATGTCGCGCGACACCAGGGCAGCGAGCAAGTCGGCGATCTCATCGCGACGGTCAAGGCTGATACGGCCGACCATGCCGCAATCAATAATGGCCAAACGATTCTCAGGCAGATAGAAAACATTGCCCGGATGCGGGTCGGCATGAAAGAACCCATCCATCAGCACCATTTTCAGTACTGCATTGGCACCACGCTCACCCAGCAACTTCAAATCCAGGCCCAGGTGCCTGGCAGTTTCCAGGTCATTCCCCGAAACGCCCTCGATATAACTCATCACCAGCAGGCTTTCACTGGTGTAGTCCCAGTATATCTTGGCAAACTCAATGAATTCATCATCGGCAAAGTTGCGGGAAAACCGTTCTGTATTGCGCCCTTCCAGCGCAAAATCGAGTTCGCGTTCCAATGACTTGGAAAACTGGCTGATAATTTCGCCAGGCCGAAAGCGCCGGACTTCTTCAAACTCCGATTCGACCAGGCGCCCCAGATGCGACAGCAACCTGAGGTCGGCCTCGATCCGCTCCCTGACGTTTGGCCGGCGGATTTTCAGCACGACAGGCGTGCCATCCTGTAATTTGGCCAGATGCACCTGTGCAATGGATGCCCCGGCCACCGGTACTTCCTGCAAATCATTGAATACTTCAAAAGGTGACTTGCCCAGTACCTGCTGCAGCTCCGGCAGCAATTCCTCAAACGGCACCGCAGGCACTTTGTCCTGCAATTTTGAAAACTCTGCTATCCAGTTCGGTGGAAAAATATCCGGCCTTGTTGCCAGCACCTGCCCAAGTTTGACGAAAGTAGGCCCAAGCTCCTGAATGGCCAGACGTGCACGCACTTCCATGGGTAGTTGCAGTATGTCATCGGAAACATCTGAATTGACCCAATTGCCGAAACGGCCAATCATGCTCCGCTTGCCAAGTTTTTTAGCGATATCCCCCCAGCCGTAACGCATCAATATGCCAGCAATGGAACGGATACGCCTGAAGTCGCGCATGACAGAGATAGTTTGACGAATCATGTTTTTTTAGTTGTTCGCTTTAATGGATTAACAGTGTTTGTGGGGCTGGGTTATTTGGAACGGATAGCCTGGGCCTTCCGTTCGATGCGCTGGGCCAGCCTGTATAGTTTCCTGCTCGTCAGCAAACCAAGCTCTGCGCCAACTTCCCGCATGGTACTGCGCGCCCTGGATTTCGATTCTTTCGCCGATTGACGCATACGCTCACGCAAACCCTGCACGACTAGCTTCAGGCGTTGCCGGGCAGCCATATTGGATGCTCGTGCATGGTCGCCATAAGTTTCCAGCACGGGCTCCCTGCTTGCCCTGGATCTGGATGATTCGGTCCTGCCGGCAAGCCCGGCTGCACTGGTTTGAAGTTGATACATGCCCACATGCTTACGATTAGTCATGGTCTCATCCCTATGCTCGTGTTGCAGTCATGCCACATTCAACACATTCTACACTATCAATTTTTGCTGGCATTTGGAACCTTGAGTGCGCCCCGGATCAGTTTCCAGCTATTTACAAATCATGCCTTTCGCTCCTAGAATCTGCCCATGCGAATTATTCCGATTCTGTTCACGGCATTATTCCTTCTGATCGCCACACCTGCGATGGCCAATGATTTCTTCAAATCCTTGCAGCCAGCAAAAGCGCAAACCGGCAATCAGCAAATAGCCCAACAACAGACAAGCAAGCCCCTGGAAACCAAACCACACGATACCAAGCCGCAAGAACAGGTCGAGCCCCATTCCAGCTGGAGCACCAAGGTACAGGATGTGATACTGAACGCCTTGAGCCTGACCGGCATCAAGTACCGCTACGGCGGCACGTCACCGGACACCGGCTTTGATTGCAGTGGATTTGTGCGTTATGTATTCAGCGAGGCCGCCAACATGGCTCTGCCGCACAATGCGCGTGCCATCAGTCAGATCGGCAGGATCATTTCACCCGACCAGCTGCAGCCGGGTGACCTGGTTTTCTATAACACCATGAAAAGTTCGTTTTCACACGTGGGTATATACCTGGGCAACAATAGATTCATTCATGCGCCGAGTACGGGCGGTAGCATTCATGTCGCGCAAATGAATGATTCCTACTGGTCCAAGCGTTTTGATGGCGCGCGCCGCATCATGGGTGCAGACTGATTCACACCGCCTGCATAAGCTTGTCACGCAGTCTTCAACAAAGCACCCGGGCAATCGATCATTCAAAGCAGCAATTAGCCACCGCATGCCAGTTGCCTGGCGCTTGGCTATCAGCCATGAAACTTTGCCACATCGCCCGGCTTGCGCAGCATCTTGTCCACTTCGCCCAAGTGCAGCTCTTCCGTATAGATCATTTCGCGCGCATATTCCTCAAGCATCACGGAATTGCCTTCCACCAGTTTCAGTAGCTTCTTGTAGGCATTCAGCGCCGCTGTTTCATGCTCGAGGGATTCGCGCAAAATATCGCCAATATCATGGTTGTGGGTTTCCAGCAGAGGGCCGATAGCAAGGGAAGGATGCCCGCCAAGATGCGTGATCAACTCACCTGCCTTGTTGGCATGGTCGAGTGACTCCGTCGCCTGACCGCGCAGCCAGGAAACGATAGGGATGCGGTTATAGCCGTAAATCATCAAGGAGTAATGGGTATAACGTACAACCCCGGCCAATTCCATCTCCAGTATCGTGTTCAGGGCTTTGACTACCGGTGTACTGCTTACTGCTTCTGTTTTTTTGTCCTTGGCCATGTCACTCTCCTTTTCTTGTTAAGGTCATTTGTTAGTGTAATCCACATATTCATTGAGTGTGGAATTGCGAATAGTTCATATTCTTCGTCGCATGAAGACTTGAATTAAACATTCCCTGCTTAGCGAATTGCCACATTCTGGCGGTCGAACAGACTGCCCTGAACACTGTCTACGCCCAGCCGTCGTGCCCATTCAAACTGATGGCAGTCGGAAACGCCCGACATGATGGTCTGCACGCCTATCCTTCTCGCCGCACTGACCAGCCAATCCACTGTTGCCTCAGCGGCGGATTCATTCAGGCGCTGCAGCTCCATGCCGTTGAATTTGATAATACTCGCATCCAGAAACGCACTTAGTGAAAACATGCCCCAGCGCACGCCCGCATCTTCCATGGCGACCGTGATGCCATTTTGCTGCAACAACTCAATGACGCGCTGGGAACGGTATGCATCGGCGGTATGATGATTTTCGACAAGGTTGATGACCAGTTCCCGTTCCGACCAGGAATGTAATTTGAACAAGTCAATGAATGGGTTACTGATGCTTTGATCCGCTTCCATAAAGCTGTCGATATCCAGGTCCAGCATCAACCAGTTGGCAGCATGATGACCGAAAGGAAAACGACCAATTTGCAACTTCTTCATCTGCAATTCGGTGTAGAACAAAAGCAAAGGGTTTTGATGCAGGTGCGCGAACATCCGGCCGGTATCCAGAGGGCGCATATCCTTTGTCCAGAATCTGGCTGCCGCCTGGTAACCTACCACTTCCTCTGCCTGCACAGAGACGATTGGCTGATACTCAACACCGAAATGCTGCCCGATCAAGACATCCAGCATCTCCGTCGGCGACAGGCTTTGAGGAGAAACCAGCTCCTCCATGCTTATTGCGGATAATTCTGCATGACTGAACGCATTCATTCCGGCACCTCACAAATAACAATCAATAACCAATTATAAATGAGAATTATTATCAATGAAAGAGGTGTTCGAGACTATTTACAAGCCCCTTATGTTCTATCGCTATGCCCCAACGACCGCTCAGGATCAATTCTATCTCTTACCAATTGCTTGACTTCCTTGGCCTCGGGGAAGCGTTGCGCTTCCTTGCGCGAAAAAATCAGCGCTTGATCAAGCCAAATTTCAAACACACCGCCACTTCCCGGGACCAGACTGACGCGCTCGATATCCCCGTCAAACGTGGTTAACAGCTCTTGCGCCATCCATGCCGCACGCAAGAGCCAACGGCACTGGGTACAATACTTGATTTCGATCTGATGAGATTGCATGAACTACCCTTAAAAAAACTCGTCTGATAAATGCGTTTAGTAACGCATAGCGCAAGAATGGACGATGAATCAGCCTCAAGAGACAATACAACGAGACACTATGTAACAAGGCACTATGCAAGACACCTTCAAATAGCGGAAAATAAGCTTAATTAAATTAATGATGTGCCCATACGACATATTACTCCATCAAGGAAAAGCTCTACATGCGTGCTAAATTTGAAAAATTCGGTTTGATCGCCATCGGCGCCGTTCTTGGCCTGATGCTGAGTCTCAATTATTCTGCACTGGCTGAAAAAACTGCCAGCCCACAGCTGCCGCTAGACGATTTGCGCGCTTTTGCCGAAGTGTTTGGCAAAATCAAGAATGATTATGTCGACACCATAGAAGACAAGAAACTCATCAGCGAAGCCATCAACGGCATGCTGACCGGTCTCGACCCGCACTCCAGTTACCTGGACGCGGATGCATTCAAGGACCTGCAGGCTGGCACACAAGGTGAATTTGGCGGCTTGGGCATAGAAGTCGGCATGGAGGACGGATTCGTCAAGGTCGTCTCACCGATTGAAGACACCCCTGCTTACCATGCCGGTATCAAGAGCGGTGACCTCATCATCAAGCTGGACGAAACACAGGTTAAAGGCATGTCGCTGAATGATGCCGTCAAACGCATGCGCGGCAAACCAGACACGCCAATTGTCCTGACCGTGTTACGCAAGGGTGTCGCCAAGCCGATGGAAATCAAAATCGTCCGCGCCATCATCAAGACCAAGAGCGTCAAGCCGAAACTGGTTGAGCCCGGTTATGCGTTTGTCCGCGTCACCCAGTTCCAGGAGCACACAGGCGAAGACCTGGCCAAGGCCCTGAAATCACTGAGCGCAGAAAACAAGGGACCGCTCAAAGGCTTGGTACTGGACATGAGAAACAACCCAGGGGGTTTGCTGAATGGTGCAGTAGGTGTATCTGCCGCTTTCCTGCCCCAAGGTGACCTGGTGGTCTACACTGAAGGCCGTGCCGAAGATGCCAAGATGCGCCTGACCGCCAAGCCCGAGCACTATGTGCGTGGCGGGCCAAAAGCCGATTACCTGCGCGACCTGCCGGAAAACTTCAAAACCGTACCCATGGTCGTACTGGTCAACGGCGGCTCCGCTTCAGCCTCCGAAATTGTCGCCGGCGCCCTGCAGGATCATAAGCGCGCCATCGTGATGGGCACACAAACCTTTGGCAAAGGCTCAGTCCAGACCATTTTGCCAATGAACAACGGTACGGCTATCAAGCTGACCACTGCACGTTACTTCACACCGGAAGGCCGCTCGATCCAGGCAAAAGGTATCGTGCCGGACATCCTGGTAGAGGAAGCCCAAGTCAGTGCCAGCAACCAAGGCACCGGCCTGCGTGAAGCCGATCTGACACGTCATTTGGCCAACCCTAACGGTGAAGAAGAAACTCCCAGCAAGAAGCCGGAAGAAGAACCAGCAAAGGTGATTCCGCCACCTGTCGATGGAGAAATAACCCCGCCCGCAGAGTTTGGCTCCGAGAACGATTACCAACTCAAGCAGGCACTCAACCTGCTCAAGGGCTTGCAGATCCTGAGCAAGAAATAATCCAGGCTTTGCTCAATCAAGCCGCCGTTAATATTACCGGCGGCTTTTTTGCGGGAAAAATTCCCGGACTTGTGCAACAATGCGGCCATTCTGAATAATGCAGCATGCAGACAATGCAATTGATCGAGGAAAAACGATGCTGGACAGATTGATTGTTGAATTTGACAAAGGCCTACGTACACTGCTGGCGGATGCCCATAGCGGCCGCCCGCACCCTGACCGGGACGTTAGGGAGCAGACGCTGACGGATAGTGAAAAAAAACACGCGGCAGCATTGATGCGCGTCAACCACTGCGGTGAGGTATGCGCACAGGCACTCTACAGCGGCCAGTCGCTGACCGCCCGCAACAAGGAAACCGTAGCGGCTTTGCAGCAGGCGGCGCGCGAAGAAACCGAGCATCTGGCCTGGTGCGAGAAACGCATCAAGGAGCTAGGGGGGCACACCAGCGCACTCAATCCGCTGCTGTATGGCAGTTCACTCCTGCTAGGTGCAGCAGCTGGCGCCTTGGGCGATCGCCTCAATCTTGGCTTTCTTGCGGAAACAGAACACCAGGTGGGCCGGCATCTGGAAAGCCATCTGCAGAAACTGCCGGCCAACGATGCAAAAAGCCGCGCTATCGTCGAACAAATGCGTACTGATGAAGCACAACATGCAGAAACAGCGATCAAACACGGCGGGGCAAAGCTGCCAGGGCCAGTTAAATCGGCCATGCAACTGGCCGCAAAAACCATGACAACTTCAACTTATTATCTATAACGAACGAGCAATACGACCATGAAGAGATTCACAGACATTCTGCCTACACTTGAAAATGCCGAGCATATTCAGAGAATCGACCTTTTCAACCCGGACGGAAGCCGCGCCGGCAAGATCGAGAACAAGCCCGGTAGTGCCGGTTCCGTGCGCGTCTATCATCACTTATGGAAAAAACACGGCGCAATCACTGTTGAAGCGGCAAAGGAAGGCCTGAAAATTTATGCCGAACATACAGAAGATGCGGAAAATAATCCGGACAAACATCCGAATATTGACCGCTTGTTCAGCATCATCGAGTCCAGCAAACCATTAACCGTAGAGATTACGAAACAGGAATAGCAGACTCAGTTGCTGAAATGAGGGCCGAGTGAAATGGGCTGGTGATAGATGAATTGCACCATATTGCCGGCCGGGTCGAAGCAGTAGAAACTTCTGGCACCATCCCTGTGAGTCCTTGGCGCCTGCGCAATTTTTGTGCCGTGCACCACCAGGAAAGTGTGCCAGACATCAACGTCCTCTGGCGACTTCAGAATGAATCCGATATGGTCCAGACGCTGGGCGCCATCCAGCCTGGTGCTGGCATCAAGGCGGTGCAATGCAAGGTTGTCAGCTCCTGCTGAAGTCAGATAGACATTATCGGGATCCGGCTTCCATTCCTGCTGCATGCCAACCAGTTCACAATAGAATTTGAGACAGGCTTCCAGGTCATGCACGAACAGCGCGACATGGTGCATGCCCAGCATGCCGCCCGGACGGGTTGATGTTTCAGTCATCAGTTCACCTCGACAATCTCAAAATCATGGCTAATTTCGGCAGCCTTGCCCAGCATGATGGAAGCCGAGCAATATTTCTCGGCCGACAATTTCACCGCACGCTCAACCTGCACCGGGTTCAGGCCCTTGCCGCTAACCACAAAATGCACATGAATCCTGGTAAAGACCTTGGGTACACTATCGGCGCGCTCTGCCTCTATCTCTGCCACACAATCCGTAATCGGCTGACGTGCCTTCTGCAGGATGGTGACCACGTCGAACGAGGTACAACCACCCATGCCAATCAGCAGCATCTCCATCGGGCGCATGCCAAGATTGCGCCCACCTGCATCCGGCGCACCATCAAGAACGACGGCGTGGCCAGTTTCCGATTCGCCCATGAAACAGACGTTTTCAACCCATTTGATGCGTGCTTTCATTTCCTGGATCCTCAGGTCTGGCCTTATTTTACGCCCAACAGTTCTACATCGAACACCAATGTTGCGTTAGGTGGAATGACGCCACCGGCACCACGCGCCCCATAGCCCATCTCTGGCGGAATGATCAGCGTACGCTTGCCGCCGATCTTCATGCCGGCAAAACCCTGATCCCAGCCCTGAATCACCTGACCACCGCCGAGGTAAAAGACAAATGGCTCGCCGCGGTCGACGGAGCTGTCGAACTTTTCACCTTTGTTGTCAGGCTTGCTTGGGTCGTACAACCAGCCGGTGTAATGCACTGTCACATTAAAGCCACTCTCGGCTTCACGGCCAGAGCCGACCACAGTGTCGATTTTTACCAGTTCGGTGATGTTCTGAGTCATTGCCGTATTTCCTTCTGTCGTTGATTTGGGTGATTCCGTGCCAGCCTGGCATGCGCTGAGGGTCATTGCAGTACTAATAATGGCTGCAAATAAATAACCGCTTTTTTTCATGATTTTTTCCATCTGTAACTCCACGTTAGCTGCCGATATGATAACCGAAAGAGCGCAAAATCGCGCCGTCTGTTGGACGGCAAAACCGATCAAGACAACATGAATGGAGCCTCAGAAGCTCATTTTATAGAGTGTTGCGCCAAGCGCACGGAACACAGAAACCGGGATTGCAAGCAGGTGACAGTGAAGTTACCAGCACCGCACAACAGCACAATATGCTCGCAAGATGAGCTTCTGAGCTGCCTAGGGCAGATGATAAACCCAGTCCAGCAGAGCATCCTGGGCAGACCTGGTTGCGCCCGCAAGGTCGTGATTGGCAACAAATACCACGACCCAACGCCGGTTGTTCTGATCAAGCACATACCCGGCCAGTGCCCGCACGCCATCGATCGAGCCGGTCTTGATATGCGCCCTGCCCCTTACCGGGTTGCCGTTCAAACGCCGCATCACTGTGCCATCCACGGCCAATACCGGCAATGAAGACATCAGCTCAGGCATCATCGGGCTGAAATAAGCATGTACCAGTAATTCGCCCAGATGCTGCGCGCTGATACGTTCTTCACGCGACAAACCGGAACCATTCTCGATAACCAGTTCAGGAAACACCATGCCCTTGCTCGCCAGCCATAGCTGAATCGCTTGGGCACCCTTGGCTTCGTTGCCGGGCAGGCCACCGCGCTCAGCCGCGATAGTGAGCAATAACTGCCTGGTCATCAGGTTATTGCTGTATTTGTTGATACGGCGAATGACATCTGCCAACGGCTGGGATTGATGCTCTAAAAGTTTGACCGCATCAGGCCTGACCTCGTCCAGCCTGAATCCGTCCGTGATGGTGCCGCCCAGTTGCTGCCATATCTGGCGAAACAGATAATAGGTATAGCGCGCATGGGTGAACAGGGTCAGGTCGAGATACTTTTCACCACAACTCTCGGGATAACTGCCGGTAAACGTGACTTTTGCCAAAGGTCCCACATTCTCCACCTGGTATCCAAGATCACCGCGCCAATCCCCGCAACCGACCTTGGAAAGCTTGACCTGGTTGACCATGGTGATTTCAGGCAATTCCGGACTCGCCTGTATCATGGCCTGGCCACCATCGCTGAAAAACCTGAAACTGGTGGAATTGAGATTGCTGGTCAGCGCATTGGGAATAGCATTGTATGCCCGGTATGGTTCGTTATCGAAGAGGCCGGCATCAAGCTGGCTTGGCGAGAAATAAGTATCATCCAGAATCAAGGAGCCACGTATATCCTTCAGCCCGGTCTGGCGCAAATCGCTCAACATGCGCCACATGTCCTGCTGCATCAGCTCCGGATTGCCATAGCCCTTGATGACCAGGTTGCCTTCAAGCACCCCGTCCCGAATCTCACCCTCACGATAAATCTCGGTGCGCCAGCGATATGCCGGGCCAAGCAGATCGAGTGCAGCATAAGTAGTCAGCAGCTTCATGGTGGAGGCAGGATTCAGTGAACGCCGGGAATTGTGATCGACGGTAACAGCATTTGAACCCACCTGGCGGACATAAACCGAGACCGCGTCCAGCGGCACCGCCTGCTGTTTCAAGGCCTGTTCCACCGGCAACGGCAAATCGGCATAGGCCGGCAAAGCAAGCATCAGGCCCAGCAATACCTGTCCGAATCCGGATTTGAACTGCATCAGCCCAATGTCTCCTGCAGCAATTCAGCTATCTCGGCGCACACCCAGTCTATTTCCGGTTCGCTAATGATATAGGGCGGCATCAGATAGACCGTCTTGCCTATGGGCCGTACCAGCAAGCCTCGCGCCAGTGCGGCTTGGTAGAATCCCTGTTGGAAATCCGCATTGCTGCTGATGACATCAAATGCGGCAATCATGCCGGTTTGCCGTATATGCTCGACCGGCAAGCCGCGCAGAACCTCTTGCAGCTTGCGTCCGATGTAAGCCGATTTTTGCCGGTTACCTTGCAGCACCTGCTCGTTCTCAAAAATATCCAGCGTAGCCAGGGCGGCACTGCAAGCCAGTGGATTGCCCGTGTAACTATGCGAATGCAGGAAACCGCGGGCCGTGCTGTCATCATAAAAAGCCTGGTAGATTTCATCCGTGCAGAGCGTAACCGACAGTGGCAGATAGCCGCCGGTGATCCCCTTTGACAGGCAGATGAAATCCGGCCGGATACCCGCCTGCTCGCAGGCAAACATGGTGCCGGTACGGCCGAAACCAACTGCAATCTCGTCCGCTATCAGATGAACCTGGTACTCGCTACAGATACTCCGGGCACGTTGCAGATAAATGGGCGCATACATAGCCATGCCTGCCGCACATTGCACCAGCGGCTCGACAATAAAGGCGGAAATCTCTTCGTGGTTGGCAGCAATGTATTGCTCCAGCGCATCTGCACAACGCAGGGCATACTGCTCCGGCGTCTCACCCTTGGCGGCCAACCGCCAGTCCGGGCTTGGCATCTGCTCGCTGTGCATCAGCAAGTGGGCATAGGTATCCTTGAAGATGGCAACATCGGTGACCGAAAGGGCGCCCAGTGTCTCACCGTGATATCCGTTCTGCAGGCTGATGAACCTGGTTTTCCCCGGCTTGCCCACATTGCGCCAATAATGAAAACTCATCTTCAGGGCAATCTCGGTGGCAGAGGCGCCATCCGAGGCATAGAAGCAATGACCGAGTCCGGTCAGCGCCGCCAGACGCTCCGACAAATTGACCACGGGCCCATGCGTGAAGCCAGCAAGAATCACATGTTCCAGCGCATCGAGCTGCTGTTTGATAGCCTGCTTGATCTGCGGATGGTTATGCCCGAACAGGTTCACCCACCAGGAACTGACTGCATCCAGGTAGCGCTTGCCCTCCATGTCATATAACCACACGCCCTCACCTCGCTGAATCGGCACCAACGGTATGGTTTCGTGCGACTTCATCTGCGTACATGGATGCCAGACTGCACGCAGGCTTCTTTCTAAAAGATCTTTATTTTCCATTTCAACTTGTCTGAATGCTATTCCTTGTTACTCAAGCCAGCCCGCAAAACTAGTGCAGGGCCGTACTGGTCTGTATGGAGCTCATCACAGGAATGTTGACCGGCAGTGGCAGTTCCCATGCCGTTTCCTTGCTGACCATCTGCAGCATATTGGTGAGCGCCATGATGAGATCATGCGTCAGCATCAACTTGATGGTCTGGCCATTGCTGCATACCAGCTCCAGGGAAACCTGCTGACTGGCGGATTTGAGAATGTGGCAATCTTTTGCCAGCAATATATCGCCTTGGTTGATGTTCTGACGCGGCTTGTATTCTGAAGTGAAATCAAGCTTTTTCATGGCATCCGGCCTTTCAGGAGCCTGCTGTATATGTGCCGCATTCAGTGCATCGGTCATCGGCACCCCCAGCGCTGTCATTTCATCCGCCTGCAGCAATTGCCACAAGCCCTTGACCAGCCGCCTTGTTAACCAGACTGCGAGCTCCACCTCATCGGAAAAACCGATTCTCAGCAACAACCTGTCTTCTACCGGGTTATAGGCGATGTTGATTTGCTGTATCGCTGCATTTTTGATTCCTGTTGTCATCGCGCTATTCCTTTCCTCTCTGAATTACCTCAGCTGTAAGACTATTCTAGTTTTCAATTAATTTCCGGGCCACAAGTAAATATACTTTCAGCCCCGGAAAACCCATCTCTCAACATCGACATTCCGGGAATTTCAGTGCTATAACAATGTCTCAGCAATACTAGATCTGGGGATTTTCTATCATGAAACGATGGATATTGTTTGCTGCATCCTTTTCCTGCCCGCTTGCCGTCTCGGCCCAACCGCCCGATGGCATGGTGTACGCGCTCAAACCTTCCGTGGTCAAGATTCATGTCTTCAATCCCAATGGCCATCACGGCGTCGGTTCCGGTGTCGTCGTTGCCGAAGACCATGTTGCCACCAATTGCCATGTAATCGCCAACGCACTAGGTGTGCGCATCAGCAAGTATGGAGAGAGTTTTGCACCCGCTGGTATCAAGGCCGACTGGAAACACGACCTCTGCCTGCTCAAATTCCAGGGGCTGGGCCTGCCTACCGTCAAACTGGGCAGCAGCAAGCAACTGCAATACGAGCAGCCCGTGTTCACCATCAGCTTCCCGATCAATGCGAAAAAACCGCTGACCACCTACGGTGAAGTCACCGCCCTCTATCCTTATGACGACGGCAACATCATCCGCGCCACCGCCGATTTCCGTCTGGGCGGCAGCGGCGGCCCACTGTTCGCCGATGACGGCAGCCTGGTCGGGATTGTCACCATGAAAAGCCCAGGCAGAAATGCCTACTACTACAACATTCCTGTGGATTGGGTAAAACCGCTGCTGAACCAGCCAATGCAAACCATGGCAGTGCAACAGGAACCACCGTTCTGGGATGCACCGGAAGATAAACGCCCGTACTTCATGCGCGTGCTGCATCCCCTGCAGACTGAAAACTGGAAAGCACTCGAATCCATCAGCCAGGCCTGGGTGACCGAACAGCCGGAAAGCGCGGAAGCCTGGTACACACTGGGACTGGCACAGCAAAATCTAGGAAAACTGGATAGCGCAGACTACAACCTGAATCAGGCGCTAACCCTTAACCTGGCCCATCCCGACGCCAACAAAGTGCGGTCCGAAATCAAGGAAAGGCGTGACTGAATCCAGATACATCCAACATCAGCACTTGAAATAATCCAACTCCCACCTTATTATTAGCACTCTACAGACACGAGTGCTAATATCGCCTGTCTAGTTAAGTTTCTTTCGCTTGCCGTGGCCCATGCTGCGATGAGCATTTCGTATTCATCTCAAGGAGAGCATTTCATGAAGATTCGTCCTTTACACGATCGCGTGATCGTCAAAAGACTGGAAGAAGTCCGTACTACCGCTTCTGGCATCGTCATCCCTGACACCGCCACCGAGAAGCCGGATCAAGGCGAAATCATTGCTGTTGGCGCTGGCAAGAAAGACGAAGCTGGCAAGCTGATTCCTCTTGATGTCAAAGTCGGCGACAAGGTGCTGTTCGGCAAATACGCAGGCCAGTCCGTCAAGGTAGACGGCGAAGAATTGCTGGTCATGCGTGAAGAAGACCTGATGGGCGTGGTGGAGGCTTAAAAAGCCAAAACATTCAGCCACAGAGGTCACAGAGAGCACAGAGATGGGCTTCTCACCTTATGTGGCAATTATTCCGATTCCCATGCCCATGAAACCCAGAGAGTCCACGGCCGAATTAACCGGTTTTCTCTGTGAACTCTGTGTTCTCTGTGGCTAAGTGATTTTATTAAGGAGAAACAAATAATGGCTGCTAAAGACGTAAGATTCGGCGATGAAGTTCGCCACAAAATGGTTGCCGGCGTGAATGTACTCGCCGATGCCGTCAAGGTAACCCTGGGCCCTAAAGGCCGTAACGTGGTTCTGGAACGCTCTTTTGGCGCTCCTACCATCACCAAGGACGGTGTATCTGTCGCCAAGGAAATCGAACTGAAGGACAAGTTCGAGAACATGGGCGCACAAATGGTCAAGGAAGTCGCTTCCAAGACCTCCGACATCGCTGGTGACGGCACCACGACCGCTACCGTACTGGCACAAGCCATCATCCGCGAAGGCATGAAGTCTGTTGCTGCCGGCATGAACCCGATGGACCTGAAGCGCGGTATCGACAAGGCGGTTGAAGCTGCCGTGGCCGAGCTGAAGAACATGTCCAAGCCATGCACCACCAGCAAGGAAATCGCCCAGGTTGGTTCCATTTCCGCCAACTCCGACGCTTCCATCGGCCAGATCATCGCT